>JAOPUY010000459.1 GCA_025963265.1 Frankiales bacterium
ACGGGAGGTCGTTGAGGGTGCCGATGCCAGGCACGAGTCGAGCCGCAGCTCCCGCAGCGAACCGGACGCCGATCGCAGTGATGACAGGTCGGTCGGCTTGTTCGCTCGCGCGAGCCAGGCTGTCCAGCGCGGTCATGCTCTCGATGCCAAGCAGCCTTTGGATCCGTCGCGTTTGTTTCAAGGTCAAGGACGTGAGCGTCGTGCTCCCCGATAGCGCCAGGAGATCGCTCTCGCAGTAGCCGTAGACGCCAATCGAGAGAGCTCCTGCGCACCGCTGACGGGCAGTCCCGCCAAGGCCGTGTTCGCTTTGCCGGTTGAGATCATCGAGGGTCGGAGGCCTGATCGCGTCCTGAGCGTGGTGGTGGAGTCAGCGTTTTAGGTCGGCGACGTACCTCTGAATGATGACGTTCAGCCCGGTGTGGAAGCTGGCGTCGAGCTCGGCGCTCGGGACGGTGTCCTCTGAGCATCGGTTGGCCAGTCGGAGCTCGTCGCTGGCCAGTGACGGTTTGCTGGATCCGTCGGGTCGACGGGCCGAGCGCAGTTGGGAGTCGACGAGGAGGACGCCCCGTGTGTAGTGCGACAGGCTCAGGTAGCACGCTGTCGCCGAGGTCGGCGCGAAGCCGGCCTGGGTGAGTCGGTCCAGCACCGGGTTGATGAGGTCGCGAAGCAGGGTTGTGGATCGTTCTGAGTAGTGGTCTCCGTGCACGATCAGGAGGTCGATCATGGTCGGATCGGTCCGCATGATGCTGCGGTAGGAGTCGAAGTGCTGGTGCAGTGCGGCGGCCCAGACGCCGCGTTCGGGTGAGGGCATCAGCAGGCTGAACCGGCTGAACAGTTCGTCGGTCAGCGCGCTGAGCAGGTCCTCCTTGCGGCGGTAGTGCCAGTAGATGCTGGTGATGCCCGCTCCCAGCGAGTCGGCCACCCGCTTCATGGTGAGTTGGTCCAGCGGCTCGGTCGCGCAGATCTCTAGCGCGGCATGGAGGATCTCATCGCGGGTGAGTGAATAGCGGGCCAGACGAGGGGGATTCACTTTCCTCTGGGCGACTCTGCCCATTCATATCAGCCCCTCTGTCGGCGTCGACTAAGACCCCCGTAGCCGCCTGCCGTGCACGAATAGGCGTTCGGGAGGCGGCCACGGGTGGATATCTATGAGCGGGCGAGCGAAAGCGGTTTACCGCACGGAATGTGATGTCGATAAGACCGCTGTGGGCTGAAAGGTAAGGCCTGCGCGAGACGATGTCAACGCGCAGACTCAGACCTGTTACGTGCGAGCATTTTGTCTCTGGGCTGCCGAGAGGCCGGAGCCAGCTTGGGCTGCCGCTGCGCGGTCATCCTCAACCGTGGGAGCCGATTCGGACCGGCGGCGATATGCGGTGCGGCTTCTGGGGTCTGCCCGTGACGAGTTGCTGGTGGGTAACGACTGCGAGTCGGACCGTTGACAACGTCTCTTCGGAGTCCTAAGTTTCGGCCCACGGAAGTGTTACCGGCATCACATTCGGCTAGACCTCCGGTAAGCCTCTCGCTCCACCAGCCCATTGACCGTGGCCCTTCGCCTCGGTTATTCGTCATGTCCTCGAAAGGTGTGCGTATGCGTAAGAAGCTTTGGATGACCGCGGTCGCGGTCATCGCAGCCTCGACGTTGGTGGCCGGTTGCAGCTCGTCGAGTAAGAAGCCGGAAAGCGGCTCGTCCTCGCCGGGCGCGGCGGGAGGCGCCGCCTCTCCATCCGCAGTGTCGGGCGGCACGTACAAGTTCGGCGTGATCGCCGACTTGACCGGCCCGAGCGCCTCGGGCTTTCTCACGGCGGAGAAGGGCATCAAGGCCTACGTTCAGGCCGTGAACAAGGCCGGCGGGATCAACGGCCAGCAGCTGGCCTACGTCTTGGCGGACACCACGTCCACCGCTCCTGGCGCGTTGACCGCGGCCGAGAAACTGGTCCAGTCAGATCATGTCTCGGCGATCGTGGAGGTCTCCGCGTTCTCCTTCGGGGGCGAGCCCTTCCTGCTCAAGCAGGGCATCCCCATGATCGGCGGCGGATTCGACGGCCCGATCTGGACCACGCCGTCGAACACAAACCTCTTTGACAACGCGGGAATCGCCAATTACCTCGACTACTCGGTGGCAGAAGGCCAGTTCTTCAAAGACCAAGGCGTCACCAAGTGCGCCTCACTGGGTTACGCGGACTCCAAGAGCTCCTCAGACAGCGTCAAGGCCTTCAACAAGTCCTGCCAGGCCGCCGGTTTGCAGTCGGTCTACACCACCGGTGTTCCGTTCGGCAGCACCGACGTGGGGGCGATCGCCATCGCGATCAAGAACTCCGGCGCGGATGGCCTGTTCTACTCGACCGTCCCGAACACCGCCTTCGCGTTGAACGCGGCGTTGCGCCAACTCGGCGTGACGTTGAAGGTCGCGTCGTTGCCGACCGGCTACGGTGGCGACTTGTTGGAGTCCGCTCCCGCAGTGCAGGCGGCCCAAGGCGACTACTTCACCACCGTCGGCGCCCCCGCTGAGGCCAACACCCCGGCCACCCAGAAGCGGGCCGCGGACCTCGCCGCCGTCGGCGTGACCGGACCCCCCACCTTCGCCGAGCAAGAGGCTTACCTCTCGATGGTCGCGTTCGGTGACGGGCTCAAAGCGGCTGG
>JAOPUY010000467.1 GCA_025963265.1 Frankiales bacterium
GCCGGAGGTCGGGTGGGCGGATCGCCGCCACCCGGCCCGACCCTGGAGTCTCGACGCTCCCCGGGCTCACTAGACCTACAACTTGTGGTCCAATTTGTGGTCCAATTTGAGGGCAACTTAGGGCAACTCAGGGCACCAAATTTGGCTCTACAGAGCCAAATCGGCTCCGAGCGAAACCCCGGAAATTCGGCTGGGGGCCGGGCGGTCGCAGGTTCAAATCCTGTCTCCCCGATGTACGAAGGCCCTGCTAATCGCGGGGCTTTCGTCGTTCAGGGGTCGAAGCACGGCCCGCCGCTACTCGACGGTGTAGAACCGCGGGCGTGGAGTCTTGCCCTCGAAGCCCGGGGTCGTCCGCGTGCCGGGGTAGATCTCGACCTGCTTGACGCCGTACTTGCCGGCGATGTATCGGGCGAAGTCCGCCTCCGCGCGCAAGAGCTCCTTGATGCCGACCTTGTTCTGGAGCTCCGCCAGGGACTTGCCCGCGATGTCCTCCATGCCCGTGTGGACCCCGCGGACCTTCGCTGTGGCGCCGCTGACCTCCACCGTCCCGTTGATCAGCACTTTCCCGGCCGGGGTCTGTCGACTCCAGATGTAGGTCCCGCTCGACTCCTCGGCCATCTCTATCTCGAACGGCGCGGGCGGTTCGCCCGGGACCTGGGCCGGGATCTTCTTCTGGACCGGCGCCGGCGAGGTGTTCTGGCCCGCCTTCGGGACCTCGGCCTCGCCCTTGGGCACCGCCGCGCCCTCCTTCGGCGGCGCGCCGCCGCCCTGCGTCCGGACGGCGGGCGCGTCCTCCACGGCCTCGACCGGGACGCGGACGAGCTGCCCGTCAGCCGTGATCGCGTCCTGAAAGCCCTCGATGGGCGGCGGGGTGAACGGCCGGCTGCCCGGCGGGATCTTGCCCGCGGCGTGGGTGAAGATCGCCGTCACCAGCGTGATGCCCCCGATGGCCACCGCATCCGCAAGCGCCTCGCCGGCGTCCTGTAGCTCCGCCTCGGTCGTGGCGTACGTGGCGCTGGCGAAGGTCCCCAGGTCGGCCGCGACGTGGAACACCGTGGCCCCGATGAAGATCACGGCGAGCGTCAGGCCCGCCAACGCCAGCGCGTCGGCGATCCAGCCCACCGGGGTGACCTGCGCCCCGATGAAGAGGCCGGCGAAGACGACCATGGCGAAGATCGACTGCGGCGACTTGAGGGCCTTGAGCTGCTCGTCCATCTTCCCGTCGCGGGCCTCCCGCGCGTAGTCGATCGCGCGGGACAACCGCTCGAAGGCGCTCATGTCCGCGACGGGCTTCGGGCCCTTGCCCTTCTGCGGAGGAGCCTCGGATGGAGCCGGCCGCGGGGGTGCGGGGAGCTGGGTCGACCGCGGCTCATCCACCGAGGCCACGGCCGCCCGCGGCGTCGTGAGGGCCGCGACGTTCGACTCGGGCCCGACCCGAGGGTTGTCGAGCGCGCCGGCGTGCAGGTAGCCGACCTCGTCGCGGGTCAGCTCGGCCACCCGTGCGCGGATGTCCACCGTGTTGAAGCCGTTGAGCAGCTCCGCGGCGTCCTGCCAGAAGCCGTCCTCCCGCGCCTTGGCCAGCGCCGCTCGATAGCGCTGGTCGAGCGTCGGCGGATCGGCCGTCCGCGGGGCCTCCTGCCGTTGGAGCTGGCGCTCCCTCGCCAGCCGCCGGACCGCTCGGTTGCCGGCGGTCTGCTGCAGGCGAAGGGCGTCCTCGGCACCGAGCCCTCCTGCGGCCGCTGGGAATCTCCACGAGGACGTCTCGCCCGACGGCGGCTCCTGCGAGCGTGCGGGCTCGCGATCGGGTCCGACCGCCGCCGGCGGGTCCCTGATCTGAGCCGGCTCGCTCACATCGGCTGTCGCTGTGACGTGGAGATGGACCCGACGCTACCCGCTGGCCTTTCAGGTCGCCAGCGCGTCCGGCGGCAACGGACCCTTCCGTTCGCCGGGCGGTAGCGGATGTGCGTGGCCACGCCTCGATGACGCCCGGGATGGCCTGCGTGGCCGCCTGGACGTCGAGATAGCCCTCCGGGGGGCGCGTCAGGCCGCTGCGCGGGCCTCAGGCGTCGTTCCAGGCGATGATGATCTCGGTGACGTGGCGGTGGTCGGTGCCGCAGCAGCCGCCGAGCAGCTGGATCGACGGCAGCTCGTCGCGCAGGGCTGCGTTGTCGCGGGCGAGCAATGCGGGGTTGCCCTCGTCGAGCTCCTCGGCCTCGTCAAGCTCGGCGTGGCTGAGCGCCGACGCGTTCACGCGCAGGCCGCCGATGCGTTCGACCGCGCGGGCATCGTCGATCCCGGCGGCGGTGTGGGTGGGGTGCGCGCAGTTGATGATGAAGAACTCGGCCGCCCCGTCGGTCGCCTCATCAACGTGGTCGATGGCGTCCGCGACCGTGGAACCCGTCGGCAGATGTCCGTCGGTCTCGACCGTGAATCCCGCGACGACCGGCACGCCCAAGGTCGCCGCTGCCCGCACGACGCCGACCGCTTCCTCGGGATAGGAGAGGGTCAGCGCGGTGACGCGCTCGACTCCGGCGTCACACAGGACGCCGATCTGCCAAGCGTGATACTCCGTGGCCTGTTCGGCGGTCATCTGGTCACCGGCGACGTAGCCGTCGCCGCGCGGCCCGACCGAGCCGTTGATCGTCACCTGCATCCGTCCCTGGGCGAGCTCCCGGGCAAACCGGGCGGCGTCGCGGTTGACGGCCGCCAAGGCGTCCAGGTCGTCGGGCGCACCCCAGTCGAAGGACCCGTCCGGCCCGTTGACGTAGCCGTCGAGCGACATGCTCATGGAGTAGATGACGGTCCGCATGACCGCAAGCCTAAGCCGCGGGCGAGAACGGACCTCCAGACCATGCGGGGCGCCTCGTGCTGACCCTCAGACCGCGCCGGACCGATCGCCTGCCGAACCGTTGAACCGCACGGCAAAGACGCCGTGCGCGCCGGCGATGCGGTCGGCGCCGTCCCACACCGAGCAGTCGGCGAAGGCCAGGCTGCCGCGACGCTCGACCTCGGCACGCGCCTCGAGCCACGCTCTTAGGGGGGCGGAGCGTATGAACTCCGTGGTCAGCGAGACCGTCGCGACCATCGCACCGGCGCCGGCACCAGCGGCGACCGCGCGACAGCAGGCGACGTCGACCAGGGTCGCCAGGAACCCGCCCATCACGGTGCCGACCCGGTTGAGGTGATGCTCGGCGACGAACACCCCGACGATCGACCCGCTCTCGTGCAGGAACAGCGGCCCGGCCTGCTGGACGAACGGACCCGGATGCGGCAGCGCGGCGAAGCCTGTCGGCGGAGGATCGGCCATCGGCCGCGCGATCGTAGCCGCCCGGCCCGGCCCGCCGCGAGAAATCGGCCGCGCCGTTTCTTTGGGGGAGACGGGCGTCGGGAAGGCGCGCGGCCGGCCTCAGCGCGCCGCGCGGGTGTCGTCGCCGGTGCGCATGCGGGCGGGCC
>JAOPUY010000480.1 GCA_025963265.1 Frankiales bacterium
GCTCTTCCGATCTTGGTTGCTCACGATCAGCCCGGCCGCGCCGGCGCCCAGACAACGGGTCGCGTCGTCCGAACGCAGAATGCCCTTTACCAGCACGGGAAGTCCGGTCAGCTCGGCCAGCCAGCCGATCGCGGCCTCGGTCGCCGCCGGATCTTGCTCGCCGCCCTCGTCCACCGCAAACGGCCGGCCGCGGCGGGCCTTGCGACCGACGTAGGGCGTGTCGCCGGTCAGCACCAACGCCGACGCGCCGGCGGCGGCGGCCCGTTGCGCGAGCTCGGCCGTGCGCGACCGATCGCGCATCAGGTACAGCTGCAGCCACCACGGACCGGCCTCGGAGGAGATGGCCGCGATCTCCTCCAGCGGCCGCGAGGCACGGGTGGAGACGGTGAGCAGGCTGCCGGCGCGAGCGGCGCCCCGGGCGGTGGCGAGCTCGCCTTCGGGGTGGGCCAGCCCGTGGGCCGCGGTCGGGGCGACCAGGACCGGATGCGGCAAGCGCCGGCCGAGCAGGGTGATCGTCGAGTCGAACGCGGCCACATCGCGCAGCGCGCTGGGCCGGAAGCGATAGGCGCTCCAGGCCTGCTCGGCCTCATTGCGGGCGAGCTCGTCGCCCGCGCCTCCGTCGAAGTAATCGAAGACGTCGGCCGGCAGGCTGGCTCGCGCCTGCGCGAAGTGCGCGGCGAGCAGTGCCCGCGCGTCCGAGGTCGCCGCAGCGGCAGCGTCAGAGGTCGCCGCAGCGGCAGCGTCAGAGATCAACGTGGGAGCCCATCACCACGGTCCGGTCATCGGGCAGTCCGAAGTACTCCGCCGGGTTGGCCGCGTTGTGGGCCAGGCCGATGAACAGCCGCTTGCGCCAGATGGTCAGGCTCGAGTTCTTACCCCGGCGGATGGAGATCTTGGACAGGAAGTAGGTCGCGGTGTCCGGGTCGATGTCGAGTTCGGGCCGGCCGCGGTTGCGCCGGCGCACGCTGCGCAGGACCTCGGGGATGTTCTGGTCGTCCTGAAAGCCGAACCGGACCATGAGATGCACGATTCCGTCGTCGCTGTGGCCGAGGTGGTCGATGGTGACCGCGTCGGCCAGCGGCACGTGCGGCACGTTCTCGGCTTGGGCGGAGATGATCACCACCTGTTCGTGCAGCACGTGGTTGTGCTCGACGTTGGCCCGCAACGCCAGGGGAGTGGTGTCCTTGGTCGGGTGCGGGAACACCGCGGTGCCGGGGACCCGGGTGATCTTCTTCTTGTACATCTGCTCCACGAAGCCGGTCAGCGGGCCTTCGAGCTCGATGCGCCGGGCGGTCACGATCAACCGTCCCCGCTGCCAGGTCATCATGACGGTGAACACGGCGGCCGCGATCAGCAGCGGCAGCCAGCCGCCGTGCGCGACCTTGGTCAGGTTGGCCGCGAAGTAGGTGACCTCGAGGCCGCCGAAGACCACGGCGGTGAGGATCAGCTGCCACCGGGCCCAATGCCAGATGGAGCGGGCCACGACCAGGAACAGGATCGTGGTGATGATCAGGGTGCCGGTGACGGCGACGCCGTAGGCGGTGGCCAGCCGGTTGGAGGAGCGGAAGGTCAGGGTCACCACGAGGACGGCGATGAACAGCAGCCAGTTCACCGCCGGGACGTAGATCTGACCGCTCTCCCGAGTGGAGGTGTGGCGGATCGTCAGATGGGGCAGGAAGCCGAGCCGGACGGCCTGTCGGGAGACCGAGAACGCGCCGGAGATCACCGCCTGGCTGGCGATGACGGTGGCCAGGGTGGCCAGCACGACCATGGGAATCCGGGCCCAGTTCGGCACCAGCAGGAAAAATGGATTCTCGGTGGCGCTCGGCCGGTGCAAGATCAGCGCGCCCTGGCCCAGGTAGTTGATCACCAACGCCGGGAACACGACCGCGAACCAGGCCCGGCGGATGGGCGGTCGGCCGAAGTGACCCATGTCGGCGTAGAGCGCCTCGGCGCCGGTGATGGCCAGCACGACCGCGCCCATCGCGATGAACGCGGTGTAGGGGTGGTCGGCGATGAAGCTGACGACGTAGGTGGGGGAGAGCGCCTTGAGGATGTCGGGGTGGCGGGCGATCTGCGGGATGCCCAGCAACGCCAGGACGGCAAACCAGAGCACCATCACCGGGCCGAAGAAGCGCCCGACCTGATGAGTGCCCCAGCGCTGCACCGCGAACAGCACAGCCAGGATCGCGATGCCGATCGGCAGCACCGCGTGGTCCAGGCTCGGTGCGGCGATCTTCAGGCCCTCCACCGCGGACAGCACCGAAATGGACGGGGTGATCACGCTGTCGCCGTAGAACAGCGACGCGCCGAACACGCCCAGCCCCATCAGCAACGCGGTGCGGCGGGCGTTGGATCCCAAAGCGCCGCGGATCAACGCGGCCAGGGCCATCACGCCGCCCTCGCCGTCGTTGTCGGCCCGCAGGATGAAGATGACGTACTTGATCGAGACGACGATGGTGATCGACCAGAAGACCAGTGAGATGACGCCGTAGACGTCGCCCGGCGTGGCCTTGACGGCCCGGTTATCGATGGCGAAGACCGTCTGTAAGGCGTAGAGCGGGCTGGTGCCGATATCGCCGTAGACGACCCCGAGCGCGCCTAGGGCCAGGCCGGCGGCGCCGGCTCCGTGGACGGCTGGATGGGCTCGTCGCGGAGCGCGGCTGCTCGCCTCGGGCTCGGTCAGCGCGGAGTTGGTCACGGGCTAAGTCTGCACGCTCAGTCGCGCAATGGCTGCGCGCTGTCCGCCCGAGGTCCGCCCGATGCCTGTGCGTTGCCGGCGGGCCGCAGGACCGGCGCGCCGCGGGTGGTCAGCCCAGTGGGTCGAGCTGGGCTGGGGTGGCCTCGTCGTGGTCGGTCGAGACGCTGAGTTCGCGCCATGTCGCGTCGGCCGCGGCCCGGGCCCGGCCAGCCGCCGTGGCGTAGTTGTAGGCGTCGCTGCCTAGGAGCAACCGGAGCGGTGGCTCGTCGAGGTCGATCAAACGCAGGATGACCTGGGCCACCTTGGCGGGGTCGCCCGCTTCGCTGCCGGCCGACATTCGGGAAGCTCGGAAGCCGACGGTCGGCTGGTAGGGCGCGCTGATCTCGGGAATCTGCATCGAGGAGCCGGCCCAGTCGGTCCGCATGCCGCCGGGCTCCAACACGGTGACCTTGACCCCTAAGGGGCCTACCTCGGCGGCGAGCACCTCGGAGAAGCCGCCGACCGCCCACTTGGCCGCCTGATAGGCGCCTAGGCCGGGGCTGGCCAGCCGCCCGCCGACCGAGGAGACCTGGATGATGTGGCCCGAGCCTTGCTGGCGCAGCACCGGCACCGCGGCCTTGCTCACGTTGACCACGCCCAGCAGGTTGGTCTCGATCTGCTCGCGGAAGTCGGTGATGCTGATGTCCTCGACCGAGACGAGGTTGGCGTAACCGGCGTTGTTGACCACCACGTCGAGCCGGCCGAAGGCCTGAACTGCTGCCGCCACGGCGGCTTGGGCGGCCGGGTAGTCGGTCACATCCAGGGCGAAGGGCCGGATCTGCTCGCCGTAGCGTTCGACGAGCTCGGCCAGCTGCTCCGGCTGGCGGGCGGTGGCCAGGACCTGATGGCCAGCGTTCAGCGCGGCGGTGGTGATGTCGCGGCCGAGGCCACGCGCGCTTCCTGTGATGAGAAATACCTTGGACACGTTGCGCTCCTTCACACATTCCAGCCACTGACTGACTGGTTAGTTGAAGTCAACGCCGGTCAGGCAGCGTTGTCAACTATCTAGTTAGTCGGTTAAGCTGCGCACATGGCAGGAGACGCTCAGGCGACGCGGCAGCGGTTATTGGACGCTGCCGCCGCCGAGTTCGCCGCCTACGGGATCGCCGGAGCCCGAGTCGATCGGATCGCCGCGGCGGCCAAGTCGAACAAGGCGCAGATCTATCACTACTTCGGCAGCAAAGACGCGCTGTTCGACGCGGTCTTCGAGCAGTTCGTGACGGAGACGTTGCTTGAGGCGCCGATCGACGTCGAGGATCTACCCGAGTACGCCGGCCGGCTCTTCGACCGGTATGAGAAGAGCCCGAACCTGCAGCGGATCGCCACGTGGTACCGGCTGGAGCGCAGCGGCACCAAGGAGCCGCTCACGGCGATCGTGGAGAGCAACCGGCACAAGATCGCGGCCATCGCCGCCGCGCAGCGGGCCGGTGAGCTGCCGGACCGGTTCGCCGACGTGGAACTGCTCGGCCTCGTGCTCAGCATCTCCTCGATGTGGGCCAGTGCGACGCCGGAGTTCGACGCCGCGGTCCGCAAGCACAGCGCGGCTCGTCGCCGCGCAGTGGTCACCGAGGCCGTCGCCGCGCTGCTGCAAGCGCGCTAGCCCGCCGGCCCCAGGTCACACGGGCCTCGGGTCGCACTGGCCTCGGGTCGCACTCCTCAGGTCAGTGGGGTGCCGTCGTCGCCGGCGAGCCAGTCGCGCACCTCGGCCGAGTCGGCACCGAGCGCAGGCGGCCGACGGCGGTACTCGGTCGGGTGGCTGCTCAGCTCGATCGGGTTGGCCAGGGTCGAGACCGCCGGCTGCTCGTCAGTCGCCTCGAATCGCGCGACCGGCCGGAGTCCGAGTTCCTCGGCGAACCGAAACGCCTCGGCCAAGTCGTTCACCGGCCCGCAGGCCACCTCCTGAGCCCGCAGCAGCTCACACCAGGACCGCGCGTCGCGGGCCCGGAGCGCCGATTCGAGCTCGAGGACCAGACTCGCCCGGTTGGCCACCCGATCGCGGTTGGTCCGCCAGCGCGGGTCCGCGGCCAGACCGGGCCGTCCGATCGCGCCGGCGAAGGTCTGGAATTGCCGATCGTTGCCGATCGCCACCGCCAACAGGCCGTCGGCCGTGGCCAGCGTCTCGTAGGGCGCGATGCTCGGATGCTGGTTGCCCATCCGGTGCGGCAGGCTGGCGCCGTTGAGGTAGGCCGTGCCCTGGTTGACCAGCGAGGACAGCAGACTCGAGAGCAGGTTGACCTGGACCAGTTGGCCCTGGCCGGAGAGCTCCCGTTCGCGCAGGGCGGCCAACGTGGCGATGGTCGCGTGCAAACCGGTGAGCACGTCGACCAGCGCGACGCCCACCTTCGTCGGCTCGCCGTCGGGGTCGCCGGTGATGCTCATCAGGCCGCCGAGGGCCTGGACGACGAAGTCATAACCGGGCAGCCCGGCGCCGAGGCCGGCGCCGAACCCGGAGATCGAGCAGTAGACCAGCCCGGGGTTGATCGCGTGCAACTGATCCGGGCCCAGGCCCAGCTCGGCCAGCTTGCCGGGACGGAAGTTCTCGATGAACACGTCGGCCCGGCGGCCCAGCTCCACCGCCAGCGCCCGATCGCCGGCAACAGAGAGGTCCAGGGTGACGCTGCGCTTGTTGCGGTTGACGCTGGCGAAATAGGTGCTCATCGGCGCAGGGCCCCGTTCCGCATCGCCCTCGACTGCGCCCTCGGCTGGGTCTTCCACAGCGCCCTCGACATAGGGAGGCGCCCACTGGCGAGTGTCGTCGCCGCCTTCGGGTCGCTCGACCTTGACCACGTTCTCGCCCAGGTCGGCGAGGAACATCGAGGCCAGCGGGCCGGCCAGCACGCGGCTGAAATCGGCGACTAGGACGCCGCGCAACGGACCGGTGGTCATCTCGTCCTCCTTGCTGCGTGGGCGGGTGGCTGGCGTCTCGGTGGCTGGCGTTTCGTCCGCGGGCCCGGGTTGTCGCCGAACGCGATAGTGGTTTAGATTTTATAAAATCTAAACCACGCAGACTTACCCGGGTAGGGGGACACGCGATGCCGGCCGCGACGACCCCCCGTCAGCACTCGGTTCTCACCGTCGCGCAGGCCACGCTGCTCTGGTTGCGCGAGCAGATCGCCCTGGGGGAGCTGCGCTCGGGCGACCAACTGCGGCAGGAGACGCTGGCCGCTCAGTTCGGCGTGAGCGTGCCGCCGGTGCGGGAGGCGCTGAAGACCCTGCAGGCCGAAGGTCAGGTCGTCCATCTGCCGCACCGGGGCTACTTTGTCGCCTCGATGAGCGTGGCCGAGCTGAGCGAGGTCTATCGCATCCGCGAGTTGCTTGAGACTGAGGCCGTGCAGGCCAGCGTTCCGGGGCTCGGGCCCGAGCAGACCGGGCAGATGCGCGTGGCCGTCCGTGAGATGGAGCGCGCCCATCGCGAGGTGGCCATCCCGGAGCTGACCGCGGCCAACCGGCGCTTTCACTTCACCCTCTTCGACGCCGCGGACATGCCACGGATGGCCGAGATGATCAGGGTGCTGTGGGATAGCACCGACCGCTACCGGTCGCTGTACTTCGCGACGCCCGCGCATCGGCGTCGGGTGAACAACGAGCACCGGGCCATCCTGGCCGCGGTCGCCCGGCATGACGCCGACAGCGCGGCGACGTTGCTGCGCGAGCACCGCGAGAGCGCCCTGGACGCTTTGCGGGTCGCGCTGGCTGAGCCGGACAACGCCGGCCAACGCAGCACCAGAACACTAGGGAGAGATTGAGCATGCCGAGCGACGTGACTGCCCTGATCGACTTCGACTCGTTGCTGAGTCCGCAGGAGCGGCTGATTCAACAGACCGTCCGCCGGTTCGTCGCCGAGCGGGTCCGGCCCCGGATCGCTGACTGGTACGAGCAGGGGGTCTCACCCCAGGAGCTGGCGTCCGAACTCGGGCAACTCGGCTTGCTCGGCATGCACCTGCAGGGCTATGGCTGCGCCGGCACGTCGGCGGTGGAGTACGGCCTGGCCTGCCTGGAGCTCGAGGCCGGTGACAGTGGATTGCGCAGTTTCGTCTCCGTCCAGGGCTCCTTGTCGATGTACTCGATCTGGAAGTACGGCTCCGAGGAGCAGAAGCAGGAGTGGCTGCCTCGGCTGGCCACCGGCGAGCGGCTGGGCTGCTTCGGGCTGACCGAGCCCGACTTCGGCTCTAATCCCGCCGGGATGCGCACGCGGGCGGTGCGGGCCGGCGAGGACTGGATGCTCAGCGGCAGCAAAATGTGGATCACCAACGGGAGCATCGCCGACATCGCGACGGTCTGGGCTCGGACCGAGGACGGCATCGCCGGGTTCTTGGTGCCTAAGGGGACGCCCGGCTTCACCAGTCGCGACGTCGGTCACAAGCTGTCCTTGCGGGCCTCGACGACCTCCGAGCTCGCCTTCGACGAGGTGCGGTTGCCGGACTCGGCGCGGCTGCCGTTGGCCCGTGGCCTGAGCGGCCCCCTCGGATGCCTGAACGAGGCCCGGTTCGGCATCATCTTCGGTGCCCTCGGCGCGGCTCGGGACTGCCTGGACTCGACGTTGGACTACGCCGGCAGCCGGGTTCAGTTCGACAAGCCGATCGCCGGATTCCAGCTAACCCAGGCCAAGTTGGCCGACATGTCGGTGGAGCTCTATAAGGGCTTGCTGCTGGCCTTGCACCTCGGCCGGCTCAAAGACGCTGGAACAATCCGCCCGGAGCAGATCAGCGTCGGCAAGCTCAACAACGTGCGGGAGGCCATCGCGATCGCCCGGACCTGCCGGACCATTCTCGGCGGGTCCGGGATCACATTGGAGTACCCGGCCCTGCGGCACGCCAACAACCTGGAGTCGGTGCTCACTTACGAGGGCACGGTCGAAGTGCACCAACTAGCGATCGGGCAGGCCCTGACTGGCCTGTCGGCCTATCGGTGAGCCTGCCCGACCGTTCGCGCCCGGTCTAGCTGGGTGGCCCGCTGGCTCAGCGGCCCTTCCACTGCGGGGTGCGCTTCTCGGCGAAGGCCCGTGAGCCTTCGAGGGCGTCCTCGCTCTTGAAGACGCTGTCGTGCTCCTTGGCGGCCAGTTCGCGAGCCGCCTCGACGCCCTGGGACACCACAGTCCGCATGAGCCGCTTGGTCACAGCCACCCCGAGCGGGCCGTTCTCCGAGATCCGAGCGGCCAGGGCCAGGGCGGCCGGCAGCACCTCGGCCGCCGGG
>JAOPUY010000109.1 GCA_025963265.1 Frankiales bacterium
CCCACAGCGCGCTCCACCACGCGGCCTCGCGAAATCCGATGACGTGGGAGTTACGGTGGGCCAGCAAGTCGATTGCCAGCATCACCACCACAACGGCGGCGAAGGCGAACCACGCCCAGAGTGGGACGTTCACGATCGGACCGAAGTGGGAGCGGGGATCGAGGCGATCACGAAAACTCCTTGAGGATCAGGATAACCGCTGTGGTTATCGGTTCCTCAAGCCTGCCTTCGCGCGCACCTGGCCACCGGAGCGGATGACGGACGAGTTGAGCCTCGTGTTTTGCCGGAACCCGGCAATGTCCGCCGTGGTGCGGCCGATTCGGTCAGCGGCCCGGCGCCTCGGGCCAGTCCAGCAGCTTCGCGCCCAGGACGGCCACGTGCAGCGAGAACCGATCGGTCGGGCTGGCGGGATCCAGCCCGGTGAGCGAACGCACCCGGTCAAGGCGGTAGGTCACGGCCCGGACCGACAGGTGCAGCGTGCGGGCCGTCTGCGCCGCGTTGCCGCCCGAGCCGAAGTAGGCGGCGAGGGTGTCGAGCAGCGCCGCGGCGCCGCGCACGGCTCGCAGCGGGCTCAGCAGCGTCTCGACCAGGTCGGTGATGGCGGCCCGGTCGCGCAACAGCACGTTGTAGACGAGCAGGTCGCGCGCGTGCACGATCGGCTCCGACAGTTTCACCCGCTCGGCTAACAGCAGCGCGTCGCGGGCCTCCTGGTAGGAGCTCACCACGCCGTGGGCGCCGGGTCCGGGCCGGCCCACCCCGATCTGCCAGTGGTTTTCGGCCACGCTCGGGCCGAGCACCCGGGCCAACCGGGCCAGCACCTGCTCGCTGGCCTCGGCGTCCGGGGCCGGGAAGACCACGACGAGCCGGCCCTCCTTGCTGGCGACGAGCGCGTCGGCGTCGCCTTTGCGGCCCAGCACCGCACGCTCCACCGCGGCGAGTACCGCTGCTCCGTCGCTGAACGGCGTCGGGCCGAGAACGACCGCCACCGCGTGCGGACCGGAGAGGTCCAGCCCGTAACCGTCGGCTCGGCGCAGCACATCGGCCAGGTCGGCGCCGCCGGTCAGCAAATCCTCGATGAACTCCCGCCGGGCCGACTCCTCGGCGCGCACCAGAGAGCGGCGCGCCAGTTGGAAGCCCTCGGCGATGGCCGCGACCGCGTCGTCGACCGCGTGCAGCATGACCTCTCCGGCGACCACGACGGCGGCCGGGTCTCGCTGGGCCTCCCGCACCGGCGGCTGGTGCCGCCACAGCCGCCAGGCCGCCGACAGATAGAGATCCAGCAGCGCTCGCAGGGCCACGCCCTGTCGAGCCGCGGTGTCGCCGATGGCTTGATAGGCCGCCATCTGCCGGCGACTCAGCGGCCTGCCCGCGACCACCGCGTGCGCCAGGGCGGTGAGGAAGTCGCCGAGTAGCTCGACCGAGACGCCGCCGGCGTCCGCCGCTCCTCCGGCGGCGACCTCGGCGATGATCTCGGCCGACACGGGTGCTGCTTTGCCGCCAGTTGGCATGAAAGCGACTCTAGCGTGACCGATACCATCGGGCCCGAGACCGGTCGGCGGCCTGAGGAGTGATGGTGAGATGGCGGTAGTGCTGATCGGCTTCATGGGCGCCGGTAAGACCACCGTCGGCACCTTGTTGGCTGAGGCGCTGCAGCGCCCCTTCCTCGACAGCGATCAGTATCTCGAGCAGCAGCTGGGTCGAGCTGTGCGCGAGGTGTTCGCGACCGACGGCGAGGCGCGCTTTCGGCAACTCGAGCATGAGGCGGTGCTGGCGCTGCTGGCTGGCCCGGATGCGGTGATCGCCCTGGGCGGCGGGGCGGTGGGGGACGAGCGCACCCGGGCCGCGCTGGGGCAGGCCGCGGTGGTCTACCTGCGAGTGAGCTACCCGGAGTCCATGTCGCGGGTCCACGGCGACCAGTTCCGACCGCTGCTGCATCGGCCCGAACTCGATCAGGTGTACCTGGAACGGCTTCCGCTCTATGAGGAGCTCGCGGCGGTCACGCTCGACACCGACGGCCGGGCGCCGTCGGAGCTCGTCGAGGACATCCTGGA
Source organism: Frankiales bacterium (assembly GCA_025963265.1). Taxonomy (GTDB): domain Bacteria; phylum Actinomycetota; class Actinomycetes; order Mycobacteriales; family Jatrophihabitantaceae; genus Jatrophihabitans_A. The sequence goes on from JAOPUY010000109.1 coordinate 2,052, forward strand.
AATGCTCGGCAAGCTCGACTGATCGAGTTGAGCGGGCCTAGGCCCGCTCACCTAGGTTGGAATCGGTACTGGGGAGGGAGCGGTCCACATGCGTTGCGCCGAGCTGTTAATCGAGGCCTACGGCCGGATCGTCGAGGTGGTCGAGGCGGCCGTCGCCGGCTTGAGCCTCGATCAGCTGAGCTTTCGGCCGGGCCCGGCCGAGGGCGGGGGCAACTCCATCGGCTGGCTGATCTGGCACTTGAGCCGGGTGCAGGACGATCACGTGGCCGACGCCGCCGGCCAGCCGCAGGTGTGGCTGGCCGACGGATATGCCGACCGGTTCGACCTGCCCTTCGCGCCGGCGGCGACCGGCTACGGCCAGGGCGAGCGCGACGTGGCCGCCGTCCGGGTGAGCGCCGAGCTGCTGCTGGAATACCACCGTGCGGTGCACGCCCGGACGGTGGCCTACCTAGCCGGGTTGAGCGAGCAGGACCTGGACCGCGTCGTGGACCCGTCGTGGGATCCGCCGGTCACGCTGGGCGTGCGTCTGGTCAGCGTCATCTCCGACGACCTGCAGCACGCCGGCCAGGCGGCCTATGTCAGAGGGCTGCTGTAGACCATGAAGCCAGGGCAGGGTCGGGCTGAAACAATTTCGTCGAACGACTTCCGTACAATCGGTTTGCGGGGATAAACCCGAATCTCACTGACCCTGACCGCGTTCCCGCCAGCCGCTCTCCCTCGGTGGCCGGCATTGCCCTGACCGCACAGCGACCGCTTCCCGCCGCCCGTCCGATGCCGGGCGCCGCTGGGACGACGTCCGTTCTCTACCGACAGGATCGAACATGAGTGTCAATCCGGATATCGACTCCCGAGCCGAGAATGGGGCTGCTCCGCCGGATCCCCGGCGCTGGATCGCGCTGGGCATCATCGCCGTCTCCCAGCTGATGGTCGTGTTGGACGCCTCCATCGTCACCATCGCGCTGCCGGACGCGCAGAAGGCGCTGCACATCTCCGAGGTCGACCGGCAATGGGTGGTCACGGCCTACACGCTGGCCTTCGGCGGGTTGCTGCTGCTCGGCGGGCGGATCGCCGACTACGCCGGCCGCAAGCGGATGTTCGTCGTCGGCCTGCTCGGATTCGCCGCCGCCTCCGCGTTGGGCGGGGTGGCTCAGAGCGAGGCCATGCTCTTCGGCGCGCGCGCCCTGCAAGGCGCGTTCGCGGCGCTGCTGGCCCCGGCCGCCCTCTCGCTGGTCACAGTCACCTTCGTCGAGTCGAGGGAACGGGCGCGAGCCTTCGCCGTCTACGGCGCCATCTCCGGCGGCGGCGCGGCCATCGGCCTCATCCTGGGCGGCGTGCTGACCGAGTACGCCTCCTGGCGCTGGTGCTTGCTGGTGAATGTGCCGATCGCGGTGCTGGCCGCCGTGGCCGCGGTCCGTTACGTCCACGAGAGCAGAGCCGAGGGCGACACCAAGTACGACATCCCGGGCGCGATCCTGGTCACCGGCGGGTTGGTCAGCCTGGTCTACGGCTTCACCGAGGCGGCGAAGGAGGGCGTCGGCTGGGCCGCCGCCTCCACGCTGGGGTTCCTGGGCCTGGCCGTGGTGCTGCTGGTCGCCTTCGTCGTGGTCGAGGCGCGCACCGCCAGCCCATTGCTGCCGTTGCGCGTCGTGCTCGATCGCAACCGCGGTGGCTCCTACCTGTCCTCCCTGCTGGTCGGCGCCGGGTTGTTCTCGATGTTCTTGTTCCTGACGTACTACTTCCAGCTCAATCTCGGCTACAGCCCGCTCAAGTCCGGGTTTGCCTTCCTGCCGTTCAGCATCGGCATCATCGTGACCGCCGGGCTGGTCTCCTCGATCCTGCCCCGGACCGGCCCGAAACCGCTGATGGTGATCGGCTCGATCATGGCCGCGGTCGGCCTCTACCTGTTCACCTTCATCAGCGAGGACGCAAGCTGGCTGACTCACGTGCTGCCCGGCGAGTTGCTCATGTCGGTCGGCCTGGCGCTGGTGTTCGTGCCGTTGTCGAGCTTGGCCCTCATCGGCGTCGCCGACCACGACGCCGGCGTGGCCAGCGCGATGTTGAACACCAGCCAGCAGATCGGCGGCTCGCTGGGAACAGCGTTGCTGAACACCTTCTACGCGAGCGCGGTCACCTCGTATCTGGCCAGTCACGTCAAGGTCCCAGCCGACGTCGCCAAGCTGCAGCCGCTGGCGTTCATCCACGGCTACCAAGTCGCCTTCAGCATCGGCTGCGGACTGCTGGTCGCATCGGCCGTGACGATCATCGTGCTGATCAACGCCAAGCGCGACGATTTGCCGGCCGAAGCGGTGCCGGTGGCCGCCTAGGCCTGTCTCGATCCAGACCTCGGGGCGGCTGGATCAGCGCTCGGCCGGATCAGCGCTCGGTCAGGGGGACAGCAGCACCTGGCCGGCGTAGGTCAGCCCGGCGCCGAAGCCCAGCACGAGCATGGGCGCGCCGCTGGGCACCTGGTGCTCGAGCAGCAGCTTGGACATGGCCATCGGGATCGAGGCGGCCGAGGTGTTGCCCGAGGTGACGACGTCGCGGGCGATGATGGCGCTGTCGGCCCCGAGCTTTTTGGCCAACGCCTCGACGATGCGCAAGTTGGCCTGGTGGGGCGCGAAGACGGCGAGCTCGGACGGGTCGACGCCGGACTCGGCGCATGTGCGGAGCGCGACCGGTCCGATTTGCGACGTCGCCCACCGGTAGACGGTTTGACCCTCCTGGGTGATCATGCGGGTCTCGGGGTCGATGCGGATGACCTGCGAGTTGTCGCCGTCCGAACCCCAGACCACCGGCCCGATGCCCACCGTGTCGCTCGCCGAGACGATCACCGCCCCTGCCCCGTCGGCGAACAGAATCGCCGTGGAGCGATCGGTCCAATCGACCCAGTCGGAGAACTTCTCGGCGCAGACGACCAGCACGGCGGAGGCCTGGCCGGTGAGCACCGCGTTCGAGGCGGCGTTGAGGGCGTAGACAAAGCCGGCGCAGGCGGCGTTGAGATCGAAGGCTCCTGGCGAGTCGATGCCGAGGCGGGCCGCGATCTCGGCCGCGCCGATCGGGATCGGGAAGCGCGCCGTGCAGGTGGCGAAGATGACCAGCCCGATGTCGGCCGGCTCGAGCGAGGACTTGGCCAACACATCGCGGGCGGCGCGCTCGGCCAGGTCGACCAGGGTTTCCTCAGCCGCCAGATGGCGTTCGACGATGCCGGTCCGGGTGCGAATCCAGTCGTCATCGCTGTCCAACCCGCCCGCGACCAGATCTGCGTTGGTCTTGACCGTCTCGGGTTGGTAGTGGCCCCAGGCGACGACCCGGGTGCCGACTGGCTTGTCACGACTGACTAGAGGCATTACACGTCGCTTTCTGGTGCCCTGGCTCGCAGCGGAAGCCGAGATCTCGGACGGCAGTTTCTCCGACGACGTCGTGGACCACGCTGCATGGCCCGGGCGGCGAGGATAACCGTACTGCCGCACCCCGATCGAGGCCTAGAAGGACGCCCGGGTGCGCCAGATCAGCTCGCCCAACCTGACGACCTGCGCGCCGCTACGGACTCTCAGTCACAGCATCCGCCCTGCGCGGTCACACACAGTAAGTTTTCTGGGCTGAAACGTTCAAGTCGGCCGTTGCCGCGGCGATGAGGAAGGTGAAACACCGAAGGCCACGGAAGGTGCCGGTGAGATCGCGCCCACGGCCGGCTTCGGGATGGTTCACATGAGCGACTGGCGAGACCAGCTAGACCAGTTAGAGCGCAGGCGATGGTTGGACGGCGCGAACGTCGAGGTCTGGGCCGGGCGGTTGCTGCTGCTCATGACCGGGTTGGTCGTCATCGCGTCCGTCCCCGCGCTGCACCCCAGCCCGCACGACTGGATCGTGATCGCCGCCGTGTCCAGCGTGATGCTGCTCGTCCTGGCCGGCACGTTCATGGTGCCGTGGACCGCCCCACCCGGGATCGGGAGCGTGCTGTTTCCACTCGCGGTGATCTTCGGGCTGGCCGCGCTGGGCCGGCTGACCTCAGCCGCCATCGGCTCCTGCTACCTCGGAATCTTCGTGCTCTGCTTCGCCTACGTCGGTGTGTGCTGCCCCCGACGCACCGGCTGGCTGCTGCTGCTGCCGGCCGTGCCCGGCTACGTGCTGGCGGCTGATCGCTGGGACGCCTACATCGAGATCAGGCTGGCTGTCGCCGTCGCCATCTGGATCGTGCTGGCCGAGGTGCTGGCCGCGCTCATGCGGCGTCAGCACCAGGTCACCGCACTGCTCGAGCACGCGGCCCGAACCGACGAGCTCACCGGGGTGGGAAATCGGCGCGACCTGGATCAGCGCATCGCCTCATCTCGCCCCGGGGACACGCTGGTCATCTGCGATCTGGACCATTTCAAGCTGGTCAACGACACCCTCGGCCACGCCGCGGGCGATCAGATCCTGCAGACTTTCGGCGCCACGTTGCTC
>JAOPUY010000524.1 GCA_025963265.1 Frankiales bacterium
TCGAGATGAAGGGCCCAACGGCCCGCGACACCGTGTTCAACCCGAGCGCCGCGGCGGCTGACGGCAAGATCACCTCGCAGGCGCGGGCGTAGCCTTCGGCCGAAGGATGGAACTGGTCGTCGGAGAAGAACTCGCGCTTGGTCGCGAACTCCGGCCCGAGGATGCTGCCCAGGCTGACCGCGCGGCCACCGGCGGCGACCACGGCCACCGCCTGGGACGCGGCCAACGTGCGGGACAGGCGGCGAACGAACGTCCGCAGCGGCTGCGCGATGGGCCGAATCGTCCCCAAGTCCGGACACGTCCCGACCACAAACGGGATCTGATGCTCGCTCAGCGCGGTCAGCGCGGCCGTGAGGTGTCGGACGGAGTCGGCCGCGCTCACCCGATGGGTGACGTCGTTCGCGCCGATCATGATCACCGCCAAGTCGGGCTGGAGCGCCAGCACCTGCTCGACCTGATCGAGCAGCCAGGAGGACTGGGCGCCGACGACGGCCACGTTCACCGACCGCACCGGTCGCCGCGACAACGCCGACAGTCCGACCGCGAGTAGCGCGGCCGGGGTCTCGGTGTCCTTGTGCACGCCGTAACCGGCGGCCGAGGAGTCACCCAGCATGGCCAGCACGATGGCGGCCTGCTCGCCCGCACGCGGGTGCACGTCGGGCGCGCGCCAGAGGCCGTCTGAGGTCGGCGGCAACACCTCGGTCGCCGGCTGGATCCGCCGTCGCGCCAATTTCGACTCGCCGTACATCAGACCGAATGCCGCGGCTCCGATCGCGCCCAATCCGCCACCGCCAAACGCGGCCGCGGTCACCACTTTCCGTGCGCGCGACGCCCGACTCACCTATCACTCTCCGTTCAGTCCCTCTTGCCCGGTCGAGTTCGAGGTTAGCCTTTGGCCCATGCGCTACTACACATCGCTGGTGGAACTGATCGGCAACACCCCGCTCGTCCAACTTCGGAGCGTGACGGCCCATCTCGATCCGGCTCGCGCTCCGCTGGTGCTGGCCAAGGTCGAGTACTTCAACCCCGGCGGTTCGGTCAAGGACCGCATCGCGCTGCCCATGATCGAGGCGGCCGAGGCCTCGGGCGCGCTCCAGCCCGGCGGCGTCATCGTCGAGCCCACCTCGGGCAACACCGGGGTGGGACTGGCCATCGTCGCCCAGCAACGCGGTTACCGCTGCGTGTTCGTGCTCCCGGACAAGGTCGCCGCCGACAAGATCAACACGCTCAAGGCTTACGGCGCCGAGGTCCACGTCTGCCCGACCGCGGTCGCGCCGGAGGACCCGCGCTCCTACTACCAGGTCTCGGACCGGCTCACTCGCGAGCTACCGGGAGCCTGGAAACCCGACCAGTACGCGAACCCCGCCAACCCGCGCGCGCACTACGAGAGCACCGGCCCGGAGTTGTGGGAGCAGACCGACGGGCGGATCACCCATTTCGTGGCCGGCGTCGGCACCGGCGGCACGATCTCGGGCACCGGCCGCTATCTCAAAGAGCGCTCGGCCGGACGGGCGGGCGGTCCGGTGCGGGTCATCGGCGCCGACCCCGAGGGCTCGGTCTACTCCGGCGGCACCGGGCGCCCCTACTTGGTCGAGGGGGTCGGTGAGGACTTCTGGCCCTCGGCCTTCGATCGCGACATCCCGGACGAGATCATCGCCATCTCCGACCGCGAGTCCTTCGAGATCACGCGGCGGCTGGCCCGCGAGGAGGGCCTGCTGGTCGGCGGCTCCTGCGGGATGGCGGTGGCCGCGGCGCTCCGGGTCGCCGAGCGGGCCGGACCCGAGGACGTCATCGTCGTCCTGTTGCCCGACGGCGGCCGCGGCTATCTGGCCAAGATCTTCTCCGACCAGTGGATGAGCGATTACGGATTCCTGCCGCCCGCGGCGGGCGTCAGCATCGGCGACGTGCTGACGGCGAAAAGCGGTCAGACGCCGGCCCTGGTGCACGGGCATCCGAACGAGACGGTCCGCGAGGCGATCGACATCCTGCGCGAGTACGGGGTCTCGCAGATGCCGATCGTGAAAGCCGAGCCGCCGGTGACCGCCGGCGAGGTGGCGGGCTCGGTGTCGGAGCGCGTGCTGCTCGACGCCCTCTTCGCCGGCACGGCCTCGCTGGCCGATCCGATCGAGCGGCACATGTCGGCGCCGCTGCCGATCATCGGCTCGGGCGAGCCGGTCGCGGCGGCGGTGGCCGCGCTGAGCACGGCCGACGCGCTGCTGGTGCACATCGACGGCAAGCCGGCCGGCATCCTCACCCGCCAGGACCTGCTCGGCTACCTCGCCGACTGATCGAGTGCCGACTGATCCGGCGCGCCAGCTCGTTCGGCGCTCCTCATGCTGGGCCCAGCAGTGGATCCGGGCCCAGCATGAGGAGCCTGATGGGTTGGTCTTCGGGTTCTCCCTCAGTTGCGAACTTGCCGGAGCTAGCCATGAGCGAGCTTGGATCAGTCAATGCGTCGCGCAAGAGAAGTTACGGTTGGGCGATGAGTGATCAACACGGGTTCAACACCCGGGCCATCCACGCCGGCCAGGAGCCGGACCCGCTGACCGGCGCGGTCGTCGTCCCGATCTACCAGACCTCGACCTACAAGCAAGTCGGGGTCGGGGGACTGCGCTCGGGCTATGAG
>JAOPUY010000568.1 GCA_025963265.1 Frankiales bacterium
CGCCACGCCGGCCCGGGCGACTCCTTCCTGCTCGTGCACTTGCTGATCGCCCACTTCGACCGCTGTCCCAAGGTGGTGCTCAAGCAGGCCTTGCAGTGGGATCCCGGCCTGGACGTGGTGCTGACTCGATTGGCTTGTTACTTCCTGCCTTCGAAATCCGGGGCGGGCGAGGACCGGACCGACGCGGTGGCCGAGCTCGCCCGCGGTCTGGTCGAGGGCGACGCGCTGCTGCTGTTCCCCGAGGGCGGCAACTGGACGCCGCGCCGGCATCGGCGGGCGGTGGCGCACCTGTTCGGAACCGGACAACGGCGACGGGCCCGGCAGGCGATGCGGCTGAGCCACGTCTTGCCGCCCCGACCGGGTGGGGCACTGGCCTGCCTGACCGAGCGTCCGGACGCCGACGTGCTGGTCGTGGCTCACCGTGGCTTGGGCGATCTGGTGAACCCCCGGCAAATGTGGCAGGCGCTGCCGCTCGGGCAGCGACGAATGACGATCCGCCCGCTGTGTTACCCGGCGGCCGACGTGCCTCGGGAGAGCCAGGCCGCGCTGGGCTGGTTGGATGCCCGCTGGGCCGAGCTGGACGCCTGGATCGACGAGCCGGAAGAACGGCCGCGCACCGCGGCCGGCTCAGCTACTTGAGCTGAGCCGTTACTTGAGCAGGGCCTTTTGCACCTTGCCCATCGCGTTGCGCGGCAGCTCGGAGACCACTCGGACCTCTCGCGGTCGTTTGTGGGCTGAGAGCTCGGTCGCAACCAGTTCGATCAATGCCGCCGGCTGCACCCCCGTCCCGACGACGAAGGCCACGATTCGCTGGCCGAGGTCGGCGTCGGGCAGTCCGACCACCGCGACTTCGGACACGCTGGGGTGCCCGAGCAGCACCGCCTCGATCTCCCCCGCGCCGATCCGATAGCCCCCGCTCTTGATGAGGTCATCCCGAGCCCGGCCGACGATGCGGTGCTGACCACTGGCGTCGATGACGGCGGCGTCCCCGGTCTGGAACCAGCCGTCCGGGGTGAACTCCGTCGCCGTCGCCGTCGCCGTCGCCGTCGCTTGGGGCGGTTCGGGCGAGCGCAGGTAGCCGCCGAACACCGTGTCCCCGCGGACCTCCAGATTGCCGATCGACTCGCCGTCGGCGGCGACGGGCCGGCCCTCGTCGTCGAGCAGCCGGGTCTGCACGCCGGCGATCGGGCGGCCGACCCAGCCCGCCCGTCGGGGCTCGGCCGCCCGTCCGGACACGGTGATCAGGGTCTCGGTCATGCCATAGCGCTCGACCGGTCCCTGGCCGGTGAGTTCAGCCAGGCTGGCGAAGACCGGCGCCGGCAGGCCGGCGCTGCCCGAGACCAGCAGCCGAGCCGAGGCCAAGGCCCGAGCGCTGGCCGGATCGGCGGCGACCCGTCCCCAAACGGTGGGCACTCCGAAATACAGGCTGCCGCCCGCGGCCGCGTAGGCGCTCGGCGTCGGGCGGCCGGTGTGGATCAGCGGGCTGCCCACGCGCAGCGCACCCAGCACTCCCAGGATCAAGCCGTGCACGTGGAAGAGCGGCAAGCCGTGCACAAGGACGTCGTCTGGCGTCCAGGACCAGGCCTCGGCCAGCCCGTCCAGGCTGGCCGCGATCATCGCCCGGCTGATCGGCACGCCCTTGGGCCGGCCGGTCGTCCCAGAGGTGTACATGAGCAACGCCAGGCCGGTGTCCGGCTCGACGAAGGTGCCGCCAGCCGACCCCGCACCGCCGTTTGCATAAATCCGCACGGCGTCGACTGGCCCGGCGTCGATCGGCACCGCCCCGATCGGCACCGCCTCGATCTGCACATCGGCGGGAAGCGGCGACCCGGCGCGGCCCAGCCAGAGCACAGCACGCGAGTCGGTCAGCAGGTGCGCGCGCTCCCGCGGACCAGAGTCCGGCGGCACTGGCACTGCGGTGACTCCGGCCAGCAGGCAGCCAGCCACGGCCACGATGGTGCTCAGGCTGGCCTCGGCGTCGATGGCCACGACGCCGGCGCCCTGCACCTGGCGGGCGACCCGCTCGGCGGCCGCGGCCAATTGCGCGCGAGTCAACGACTGATCCCCGACCGTGACCGCGACCCGGTCCGCATCCGCCCGCCACAGCGGCTCGAGCAGCGACATCAGGCCGGCCGCACAAGGCACCACTCGTTGCCCTCGGGATCCAGCAACACTTGAAAGGAGCCGGCCACGTCGTGGTGGACGGCGCCGACGCGGCGGGCTCCGAGCGCCTGCGCCTGCTCGGTCGCGACGGCGAGGTCGGCGACTTCGACGTCGAGATGCAGCCGGTTCTTCACCGACTTGGGCTCGGGCACCCGCTGAAAGGCCAGCTGCGTCCAGCCGGGCGGGCGGATGAACCACCAGGCCTCATCCCGGCCGGTGGGCTCGCCCCCGAGGACCTCGGCCCAGAAGCGAGCCAGCATCTGCGGGTCCCGGCAGTCGATGACCACCTCGTCGATACGTCCGATCATGTCCTGACCGTACGCAACCGGCTCCGGGGCCCGCGCACGGTGTTATTAGCCGGGCACGGTGTTATAAGTGTGGCTGTGGAACTCGACCGCGTCGCCGACGAGCTGTACTCGCTGCCGCTCGCCGACTTCGTGGCGACCCGCAACGCTCGCGCGCAGCAGGCCAAGGAGGACGGCGCGGCCGAGCTGGCCCGACAGATCGGCAAGCTGGCCAAGCCGAACTCGGCCGCGTGGCTGGCCAATCAGCTGGTCCGGGCCCATCGAGCCGAGGTCGAGCCGCTGCTCGAGCTGGGCGCGGGACTGCGGGCGGCCACCGCCAGTCTGTCCGGCGAGCAGTTGCGGGCGCTCGGCCAGCAGCAGCGCCAGCTAGTGAGCGCGTTGACCGCGCTGGCTCGGCGATTGAGCGGACCGGATGGACCGCGCATCTCCCCCGACACCGAGCGGGCACTGCAGGACACGCTGCACGCGGCGCTGGCTGACTCCGAGGCCGCCGAGCAGCTGTTGGCGGGCCACTTGAGCCAACCGCTGACCCGCTCGGGGTTCGAGTCGGGGTTTGAGGCGGGGTTTGAGGCGGGGTTTGAGGTCGGCGGCTCCGAGCCAACCGCACAACCCAGATCGGCCCCGCCGAAATCGGTCCCCCCAAAGTCGGTCCCCCCGAAATCGGTCCCATCGAAATCGGTCCCCCCGAAATCGAGCCCGCCGAAAGCGAGCCCGGCGAAAGCGAGCCCGGCGAAGCCGGTCCACTCGGACGCCGACCAGCTGAGCCAACGCCGCGAGCAGCGACGCCGGCAGAGCCAGCAGCGGGAGGACGCCGCCCGACGTCGCGCCGAGGGCGCCGGGGCCGTACGCGATCAGGCCGCCGAGGAGCTGGACGCCGCCCGGGAAGCCCAGCTCGAGGCGACGGCGGCGGTGCGTCGGCTACGCACGGAGCTGGAGCAGGCCGTGGCCAGCCAAGGCGCCGCCGAGCAGAGTGAGCGACGCGCTCGGGCCGAGCTCGACAAGGCCGAGCGCGCGCATAAAGCGGCGGTGCGCGCCCTGGAGCAGGCCGCCGAGCAGCGCGGGAGCCTGGGTGGTGTCGGGTGTACCTGACCGACCGCCCACCGGCCGACCGGTTCGGCCCGAGCAAGCTCGCCGGCGCGCGCGGGTCCCGGGTGTCGGTCACGGTGTTGCTCATCGGCTCGGTCAGCCTGCTCACCGACATCTCCTCCGAGTCGGTCGCCGCCGTCCTGGCCCTCTACCTCACGACCGTGCTCGGGCTGGGACCGCTCGGATTCGGCTTCGTCGACGGCGTTTACCAAGGGGTCAGCGCGTTGGTCCGGATCCTCGGCGGCTGGGCCGGCGACCGCACCGGCCGTCCCAAGCGGGTCGCGCTGGCCGGCTACGGGCTCTCGGCCGCCATGAAGCTGGCCCTGATCCCGGTCGCCGGCCTGGCCGCGATCAGCGCGGTCATCAGCCTCGACCGGATCGGCAAGGGCCTGCGGACCGCGCCGCGGGACGCGATGATCGCGGCGGCCTCCCCGCCGGCCGAGCTGGGCCGCGCCTTCGGCGTGCACCGGATGCTCGACACCGTCGGCGCGGTCATCGGCCCGTTCGTGGCGTTCGCGATCCTGCTGGCCTTGCCCGGCGATTTCCGCGCGGTGTTCGTGGTGTCCTTCGCCGCGGCGATCCTGGGGGTGGCGCTGCTGCTCCTGCTGGTTCCCGATGTTCGACCAGCCGGCGGCCAGCGCGCGGCGCCGGCCAACCCGTCAGCCCCGCGGCCGTCGTCGCGAATCCTGCGGGCGGACGGCTTCGGCCCGGTGGTGGTCGCGACCGGCGTGCTCGGCGTGCTGAGTATCGGCGACGGCTTCCTCTACTTGGCCCTGCAGCACCGCGACGGCCTGGCGTTGAAGTACTTCCCGCTGCTCTACGTCGGCACGAACCTGGCCTACATGGCGTTGGCGTTGCCGCTGGGCCGGATCGCCGACCGGGTCGGCCGGGTGCGGGTCTTCCTGCTCGGGCACCTGGCCCTGATCGCGGCCTATCTCTGCGCGGGCGGCCCAGTGGGCGGGACCGCGATGACGCTGGGTTGTCTGCTGCTGCTCGGCGGCTACTACGCCGCGACCGACGGCCAGCTCGCCGCATTGGTCAGCGGACTCTTCGACGGCGACCAGCGCGGCACGGCCATCGCGACCGCGCAGACCTCCCAAGCCCTCGCGCGCTTCACCTCCTCCTTGCTCTTCGGCGCCGTCTGGGCCGCGGCCGGCCGGACGACGGCGATCCTGTCGTTCGCGCTGGCGTTGGGCGCCACGCTGCCGCTGGCCTGGCGGCTGCTGCGCGGCGCCGAAACGGCCGTGCGGTGAGCTGGCGCGCGCGGTTGCTCGCGTTCGGCGCCGTCCTCGTGCTCGTCCTGGCCGGGACGGCGGGTTACC
>JAOPUY010000620.1 GCA_025963265.1 Frankiales bacterium
CTCGCCAGCGGTCTTGGTCGGCGCGAGAAGAAGCCAGAGGACGGGAAGCACGAAGAAGACCAGCAACAGCGCCATGATCAGCACGACGACGAGAATGCTGGCTACCCGCGATGCGCGTCCGCGCCGATCTACTGACGAGAGCCGAGTGGATGAGGATGTCATTCGTTGTCCGCCTTGAACAGTCCGGATCTGGTCACGAGGATGCCCGCTCCGATGAGCCCGATCACGAGCAGGAAGATGGAGACGGCGGCTGCGCCGTTGAAGTCGCCGAACTGGAAGGCGAGCACATAGGCCAGTTGGTTGGGCGACCAGGTCGGATTCAGTCGGCCAAGGCTCGCCGACTGCATCAGCTGCGGCTCGATGAACAACTGGGTGCCTGCGGCAAAAGCGAGGATCGTCATGTAGGCGATCCACTTGCTGATCATGGGGATCTGGATATACCAGGCCGACTTCCACGGACCGGCGCCATCCATACGGGCTGCCTCGATGACATCATCCGGGATGTTGTTCAGCGCGCCATACATGACGACGATCCACCCACCGGCCCCGGTCCAGAACGCGATGAATACGAAGATCACCGGAAGGCTCTGTGGCGCGATGACCTCGGAGAACGTGCTGAAGCCGAGAGCGTGCAGCAGTCCGGACACCGGGCTTACCCCGGGGTCGAGCATGAACATCCAGACGAGGACGCTGGAAACTCCGGCGAGCGCTCCCGGTATGTAGAAGAGGAAGCGAAAAACCGACGAGAGCCCCGGCTTCATCCGGCTTCGGAGGATGACGGCCACAACAACGGTAAGCACGATCAGGATGACGAGCCACAGTACGAGGTAGGACAGGATGTCCGCGAAGGCCGGACCAAAACGGTAGTCCTGAATGACCTTAATGAACTGGTTCAGGCCGGTGAACTGGCCACGATCATTGGTCACTGCCAGATAGACCGCGTAAAGCGTAGGGAACACGCCGAACGCGAGAAGAAGGACGGCGTAGCCCGCCACGAATGCGTATCCGGCCAGGCCGGTCCTGCGCCGCGGTGCGCGACGCAGAACCAGCTTGGGGGTGGCGGGCGCCGCGAGGCGCCCGCCAGTGTTTAGTGCGGTCATTTTGTGGTGACCGTGTATCCAACCGATTTCGCTTCATCGACGATCGCCGCCTGCCATGCCGGCAAGGTCTCGGTCAGCGTCTTTCCCGCGGTGAGTGCGGGCAACACTACGCTCGACCATGCCGTCGAATCGCTGAACTTGGTGTTCGACCAGCCGGTCCATACCTCATTCGCAGCTGTCGTGAATGCGCCGCTGACGTCAGAAGCAAAGTACAAGCTGTTCGTCGGGTTAGCGAGCCACACCTTCGCCCCCGGCTTGTATGCCGGGTAGGTCGGTGCGCTGCCCTGGTTCGCGTTCGACGTGGTGAGCCACGTCGAGACCGCGGTCGCGGCCTTCAGGTTCTTGCTGTGCGAAGAGACCATCCAGACGGCTCCGCCAACGTTGCCCGTCGCGGCGGTCGAATCGCCATCCCACGTCATCGGGTTTGCAGCGGCAATCTGGCCGGCGGGAGTCTTGAACCCACCGTTGAAGATGTACTGCCCGTACCACGACGGCCCAACGGCCATGAGCACCTTCGGAGCGACGTTCTTGATGAAGTCGGCGTTGTTCGACGCCTGGGTGCTGATCGTCTTGTTGGCGATCATCGTGTCGAGCAGGTTCGACATGCGCGTGCAATCCGGGCTCTGCAGGTTGGTCAGCAGTGTGTTGGGCTTGATCAGATCAAACGCCGGGCACTGGCTCGACCAGAAGTACGACTCCTGCGAGTTCGAGTCGCCGACCCAGCCGAGCACGTAGCCGGGGTGATCCTTCGCAACCTTTGCGCTGAGGGCCTCGTACTGCTCCCACGTCGTCGGGACGGTGTAGCCGAACTGGTCGAACAGCGACTTGTTGTACCAGGTGACGACCTGTGCGATGTCGTTGCGCAGGCAATAGGTGTGCCCGTTGTACTGACACGGAGTCAGCGAACCCTGGGCGAAGTTGTCGATTGTTGACTTCGGGACGAGTTCGTCCATGGGCGCTGCGAAGGCCTGCGCGGATGGAGTGGTCGGCTTGGAAGCCCACGTGACGTCCGTCGGCGAAGCGAAGACGACGTCCGGCCAACCCTTACCCGTGCGGTCAAACAGCTGGATCTTGGTCTGCAGATAGGTCGAACCGTCCGCGCTGCCATCAAACGTGACGATAATCATCTTCACGATCGGGTGCGACTTCTGGTAGGCCTGTACGGCGGGAAGGCGGGTGGAGTCGGTCCAGACCGTGATGGTGGACTTGTCGTTCTGGGTGGCCTTCGTGAAGCTGCCCGCACCGGTCGAGGTCGACTGGGTGGCGCTTGCGCAGCCAGCCAGCACTGCGACGGAGACGGAGAACGAGACGACGGCAAGCGCGGCGCGCAATACGCGCCGTTTAGAGGTGCCTGTAACAGGTACCATTGGTGACTTCATTGTCTTACCTTTCTTTACTGTGGTTGTCGGAATTGCGGATGGTGCTGCTGTCAGGCGCGAGATCTAGGGGATCTCGATGAATGCCTGCAGTTCTGGGCCGTACTCGAGAGTCGACGGAAGACCGATGCCCGGTCCTCGTGGCGCGTGCACGAGGCCGGCAGCATCGACGTACCGCTCCCTCGTGACCGTGTTCGAGGTGACGAGCGACTCGTAGTACGTTGTGTTCGAAATCGCCATGCAGAGGTGATGGTTCGGGATGTCGGAGCCGTGCACTTCGGCACGAAGCCGGTATGCATCAGCAAGGTGAGCGGTGCGCATCGCACCGGTGATGCCGCCGCGGAGCGTTGTTCCCGCCCGCACGCCGAAGGTGGCCGCACCGGCGGCGATGAAGTCTGCCGAGTTCATGTGCGCGCCATCCGAGGTCTCGGCGACGAGCAGCGGGATGTCGACGGAACGAGCGAGCTGCGCGTAGGCGGTGATGCTGAACTCGCGCATCGGCTCCTCGTACCAGAGGTAACCCGCATCGGCGAGCGCGCGACCGAGGTAGGTCGCGTCAGGAAGGTCGAAGCCGGCCGAACCGTCGTACATGAGCGGCACGGAGTCTCCGACGTGAGCGCGAAGTGCGGTGCACAACTCGGCGTCGCGACGCGCGTCGCCCCAGGCGTGAAGCTTGATGGCCGGGTATCCGAGTTCGAGGCACTGGTCAGCAACGTCGAGGAACTCCTCGGTGGTAGCGAAGGTCGAGGTGGATGCGTACGCCGGGATGCTCGTGCGGTATCCCCCGAGCAGCTGCCAGACCGGTCGGTTGGCGGCACGCGCTGCAAGGTCCCACAGGGCGATGTCGACGAGGCCGAGCGTCGGAAGCGGCAGCTCCTGGATGCGGTCGAGCTCCCAGATGCGATGCCACAGCCATTCGCGCTGCAACGGGTCCTGGCCGACGAG
>JAOPUY010000571.1 GCA_025963265.1 Frankiales bacterium
CGATCAGCACCGGTCGGTGGGAGTGCGCCGGCCCGGTGCCGACGCCGTCGACGAGTTGGACGACGGAGGACAGGCCGTCGGAGAGCTGATACGCGCAGCCCAGCCGCACGTCGCCGACGGCCGGGGAGCACGCGGCTTCGATTCGCAGCACGCCGATAGCCGATTGCAGGCGGGTGAGGGTGAGAGTCGGCGCCTTCGGGGTCAGCGGGCTCGGTGCGCCCGAACGCACCCGCCGCGGCGGGTGCCGAGGCTCTGACCCGGCCGCTGGCCGAACGAGACCGGGCTGGGCCGCGGCCGGCTCGGGCTGAACGGGTGCGGGCTGTGCGGGTTCGGGTACGGGCTGAACGGGTACGGGCTGAACGCTGGCCGGCGCAGACAAGTCGAGGAGGTTGTCCACCGGCGCCGGGGCGGTCGGTGGCGCTGAAGGCGCGGGGCGCACCGGAGGGACGGGGGCCACGGGAGGCACGGGGGCCACGGGAGACGCAGGGGCCACGGGCGGCGCGGGCGGCGCGGGCGGCGCGGCGGGCCGCTGATGGACGTAGACGATGGAATGCGGCTTGGCGCGGTGGCGCAGAAAGGTCAGATCGGCTCGAGGCGGGGCGCTAGCCGGGTTAGCCGCGTCGACCGGGCTCACAACGAGACGCCGTAATCGGCGGCGATGCCAGCGATTCCCTTGGAGTACCCGTCGCCGATGACCTTGAATTTCCAGCCGCCCTGATGCCGGTAGAGCTCCCCCAGCGCCAACGCGGTCTCTGAGGTCATGAAGCTCGCCAGGTTCTCCGATCGGACGAGTTCCACCCCGTCCGCGGCGTTGAGCACTCGGATGTGGCAGTCGCGCAACTGGCCCAGCGTCCGGCGTTGGACGATTCCCTCGTTGAGATAGAGGACGACGACGACGCGCTCGACGTTGGCCGGCACCTGCGGCAGGTCGACCTCGATCTGCTCGTTGTCCTCGCCCAGCGCGGCATCGCGTTGCACCACCGACTCCTCCGGCGACTGCAGCTGATTGAAGAAGACGAAGTACTCATCCGACAGGGCCTTGTTCGCCTGATCGCAGAGGATGGCCGCGACGACCAGGTTGTCGGTCAGGCTCTTCTCGGCGCCGGCCGAGAACTTCACCCCCAGGGTCACCGACCTCAGGGTCGGGATCTCCCGGGTCAAAGCGACGTTGGTGCCGCGCTTCAGCTCAGCCATCGGAGGGTCCCCATCTAGAGATCCAGGTCGGAGGCGGAGAATTTGGTGCGCAAGAAATTGCCCTGCGTCAGCAGGGCGTCCACATCCTGGTCGCGCGCGGCGACCAACACCTGGTCCGCTGAGCTTTGCAATGCGTCGAGCTGCTCCAGCAGCGACTGCTGGGGAGTGCGGCCCGAGGACCGGGGCGCGTCCACCAAGGCGTGGTCGACCGCCAGGTAGCCGCGCAAGGTGGTCGGCAGGTAGTCCTCCAGGCTGGCCCGGACCGAGACCACGGCGTAGACGTCCAGCGGACGGACCTCGGAGGTGTCGACGACCTCGCGCAGCGTGTCGGTCACCCGCCGAGCGTTGACGACGGCTTTGCCGGGCAGTCGGCCCGAGCTCTGATTGATGAAGCGGTTGAGCGCGAAGATCGATCGGTAGAGCTCGACTGGGCTGTCGGGATTCGGAGTCGCGGCGGCGGGCGCGGGCGGATGCGGCGCGTCCTGACCTCGCCTAAACCACGTCACGTTCCCTCCTTGAGCTCTCAGCCAGACAGCTCGGCACGGCGGGTCCGCTCGAGGTAGGGCTTGGCCCGCTCGATCTGACCCTCCAACGCGGTCACCGTCTGCGCCATCGAGTCGACGGCCTGCGCGCGGAAGGTGTCGACCGCGTCCATGGTCGCGAACACGTTGTCAAAGGCCGCCTGCAGCTTGGCCACGTCGACCGTGGCCGAGGCGGCCTGCTGGTTGATCGCCGTGCCCTGCAGCTTCAGCTGCTCGGAGGTGGACTCGATCAGATTGGACGTGACCGTGTTCAGCGCGTTGATCTGATCCAGCACCAGCCGCTGCCGAGACAACGCCTGGGAGACGATGACGGCGATCCGCAGCGCGGCGATGGTGGTGGTCTGCGCGCGGTCGACACCCTTGATCAGATCCAGATTGTTCTTGCGGATCAGGTCAAGGGCCATGTAGCCCTGCACGTTGACCGCCATCTGGGTCAGCAGGTCCTGGCGCCGCTGGCGGATCGGGAACAGCGCGTCCGAGCGCATGATGTTCGCGTCCTCGGTGCTGCCGGCGGCCTCGAGTTCGGCCACCTTCTGCTCGACGGCCCCGTCCAGGGCGCCAGCGAGCTCGTTGTACTCGCTGATCTTGCCCATGGTCGTCCACATGGTGGCCTTCTCGGTCTCGATCGCCGCGTTGTCCTTGCGCAACTCGTCTTGACCGGAGGCCAACGCCTTGATGATGTCGTCGAGCTGGGTCTGCGCCGTGCGGTACTTGTCGAAGTACCGGTCGACCTTGTCGCCGCCCGGCAGCCACTTCAGCGCCTTCTTGACCCCGGTCAGGTCGGCTCGGTTCGGGTCGAGGTCGACGACGGTGCGGCGCAAGTCAACGAGGGTGTTCGAGACCCGGGTCTGCGCGTCGGCGCCGACCTTGTCCTTGCTCTTGCCCATCGCCGCCGCCGGCCGGTCCAGCATGCGATTGGACATCGCAGCCGCCGCGCGCATGTCGGTGTCGCCCATGGTCGTGATCTGGGAGACCTTCTGCGCGAACTCCGGCGAGCGCATGTCAAGCGCGACGAGGCCGTTGACGAACTGGTCGGCTTTGGCCCGCAGCTCGGCCTGCTTGCCATCGGGCAGCGGGATCGCGCCGGCGGCCTGCTCTTTCTCGACGAGCACCACCGGGGCCGGGGGCGCGAGCACCAGCGCGCCGGCGGTGGGCGCGGGCGGCGTGGCCGTGGTCGTGGTGGGGGTGGATCCGAGATCGAGTTCCGACATGCTGTCAATTCTCCTTCGACTGAGGCGCCTGGTGTGCGGCGGGGGCCCCCGACAGATGGTTAGTGGTGAAGCCAACGGGCTGTGACCGCGATCGGCTGAGCCCGAGGTTGTCCCGGCCTATTTTCGGCCCGCGGTCCAGTTCATACCCCAACCGTATGCGCGGTCGAGGTGGGACTGGGACCCGACGATGTAATTCACCTCGCGGCGAACAGACAACTCCGAGCCTGATTGCTCCAGCATCGCGATGCCGCAGATCCGCGCGCCGTCGCGTGACTCATCGAGTCGGACCTCCACCTGCGGTCCCGAAGCCGGGAACAGCGTCACCACGCCGTTGGCCGCCGCCCAGTTCGGAGCGCCCTCATAGATCAGCGCGAACACCAGCACGCGCTTGATCTGGCTGGCGAAGGCCAGGTTGATGAAGAGGTTCTCCCCACCGGAGTTGGTGCCCGAGCGGTCGTCGCCGTCGAGGCGGATCACCGGCTCGGCGACGCCCCGCGGACTGGCGGTGAAGGCCCGTCCGAGGGCCTGCACGACGCCCTTGCTTCCGTCGGTGAACTCGTAAAGGCAGCCGAGGTCGAGGTCGATGGGCGGCTGCGAGCGCTTGAACAGGCCGCCGCCGCTCGAGGGCGGGCGCGCGTCCCAGTTCAGGTTGATCCGCATCAACCCGCCGGCCGAGCCCTGCTTGGTCAGCGACACCGTTGGGGCGGCCTTGGTGAGGGTGACCTTGGACAACGAGACAGCCGGGGGCGGCTCCGCGGCCGGGGGCGGCGCCGCGGCCGGGCTTGGCCGCTTTGTGTAGTCAATGGCCATTGGTTCCTCCTTGAACTAACGCCTGCTGGGCTGCGGATTCGCGGCCCAGTCGGTCACATCGTCAACGGGCGGGGGGTCATCGGAGCGCTCCCTCCGGTTGGCGGCGATCGAGGACGCCAACGCGGCGCCGATGAAGGCGACCCCGATCAGGCCGGTGACCACCTCCGGCACGTCGTACTCGATCGTGATCAACAGCAGCACCGCCAAGGCGCCGATCGCCCAGTGCGCCCCGTGCTCGAGGTAGCGGTACTCGTTGAGGGTGCCCTTGCGGACCAGATAGACGGTGAGCGAGCGGATGTACATCGCGCCGATGCCGAGTCCGATCACGATGATGATCGGGTCCGAGGTGATGGCGAACGCGCCGATCACCCCGTCGAAGCTAAACGTCGCGTCGAGGACCTCGAGGAACAGAAAGGTCGCGAAGGCGGCGCGACCGGCCAAGCCGATGGTCGCCAAGGCGCTACGAGCGCCCGGCCCGGCTGCGGTCGGGCGGGCCGAGTCAAGCGGGGCGGCCTCGGACTCCGCGTCCTCTTCCTCCCCCTCCTGCTCCGCCTCGAACAAGCCGCCGATGCCGTTGACCACGAGGTAGACGACCAGTCCGAAGATGCCGGCCACCAGCACGCTCGAGGTCTTGTCGGCCGGCGCGATGAAGTTGGCCGCGATCACCAGCACGATGCCGGAGACGACCACCGAGACCTGATCGAGCCGTCCGATCTTGGCCAACGGCTTCTCCAGCCAGGACAACCAGGTGATCTCCCGGTCGGAGAAGATGAAATCCAGGAACAGCGTCAGCAAGAAAATGCCACCGAACGCGGCGATCGCCGGGTGGGCGTTGTGCAGCAGGTTGGCGTACGTGCCCGGGGTGTCGACGCTGCCGCCGTTCATCGCGAGGTGGTAGGCCTTGGCCGGGGTGATGTGGGCGGTCAGGCAGACGATCACGACCGGGAAGAGCAGCCGCATCCCGAAGACGGCGATCAGCACGCCGACGGTGAGGAACATCCGTTGCCAGAAGGCATTCAGCCGCTCTAGGTACTTGGCGTTGACGACCGCGTTGTCAAAGGAGACCGAGATTTCCAGCACCGCCAGGATCGCGGCGATGCCGAAGCCGGTGGGGCCGCCGTACACGTAGGCGAGGACCAGACCGACGATGGTCACGCCGAAGGCGCCGCCGAACGTTTTCAGCAACATCGGGGTCCTCGAGACTGGTTGGTGGTTCCAAGGGTCATCAACCGACGTTGACTCCGTAGTCGCGGGCGATGCCGGCCAGGCCCGAGGCGTATCCCTGGCCGACCGCGCGGAATTTCCACTCGGCGTTGTGCCGGTAGAGCTCGCCGAAGATCATCGCGGTCTCACTTGAGGCGTCCTCGGTCAGGTCGTAGCGGGTCAGCTCGGCGCCGCCGTCGGAGTTCACGACGCGGATGAAGGCGTTGCGCACCTGGCCGAAGGACTGGCCTCGGGCTTGCGCCTCGTAAATCGAGACCGGGAAGACGATCCGATCGCACTCGGGCG
>JAOPUY010000610.1 GCA_025963265.1 Frankiales bacterium
TACCCGCGACGGAACATGTCGACCAGTTCGCCTATCGTGCGCACGCCATGGACAAGGTCGAGGTGCTGACCCGGATCTTGCAGGCCGAGGGTCGAGGTCTGACGATGATCTTCACCCGCACGAAGCGCACCGCGCAGAAGGTCGCCGACGAGCTCGTCGAGCGCGGCTTCGCCGCCGGCGCCGTGCACGGCGATCTCGGTCAGGGCGCCCGTGAGCAGGCGCTGCGGGCCTTCCGCTCCGGCAAGGTCGACGTACTGGTCGCCACCGACGTCGCCGCCCGCGGGCTCGATGTTGATGACGTGACCCACGTCATCAACTACCAGTGCCCCGAAGACCCGATGACCTACGTGCACCGGATCGGTCGCACCGCGCGGGCCGGCAAGTCGGGCACATCGGTCACTCTGGTGGACTGGGATGACCTGCCCAAGTGGAAGATGATCTGCGACACCTTGAACCTGCCGTTCCACGAGCCCTCGGAGACGTACTCCACCTCCCCGCACCTGTTCCTGGAGCTCGGCATCCCCGCGACCGCCAAGGGCACCCTCCCCCGGGCCGACCGGACGCGCGCTGGCCTGGCCGCGGAGTCAGTCGAGGACTTGGGCGAGCCCAAGAAGCGAGTCCGCCGCAACGCCGTCGTCAGCAAGGCGGGCAGCTCGGCCAGCGCCGGCGCGTCTGCAAGTTCCCGCGGCGGGCAAGCCCGGACCGCAGACGCCCCGGACGGCGAGCGAAAGGCCCGCGCCAACCGATCACGGTCCCGCCGCCGCACCCGTTCGGGGGCGCCGGTGGACGCAGCAGCCGAGTCAAGCAGCGCGAACTCGAGCAGCTGAGGACCGGCGCAGGTGGCCCGGCACGAATCCCCATCGCGACCCCCACTCCCGACCGATTCGCCCCCGCTGCCTGACGGCCTCGACCAGGGCGCGGTCTGGCCGGGATCGCCCGCGGAGCATCCAGCTCTGGTGGCCTACCGGCTCAAGACCCGCCGAGCGATGACGGTGTACGGGGCGATCTTGCTGGTGCTGCTGGTCGGCGTGCTGATCACGGTCAAGGAGATCTACGCCCACGGGGAGATCACCCACGTGAGCAAGCAGGTCGGCGTCGCACCGGCCGCGGTGCCCAGCGCGGCCACGGTTTCGGCAGCCACTCGCAAGTGGACGAGCAGCGACCTGGCCGCCGGTGGAGATCCATTCGCCGACGGCATCGTGGTCACCTACTCGCCGCACACCGTCAACGGCCGCGACGCCCTGACCGGCGCCGTCCGCTGGCACTACACGCGGACCGACCGCACGCTGTGCGGAGTGGTGCAGCAAGACTCCTCGACGATCGCGATCTACGAGCACGACGGCAACTGCGACGAGGTGACCGGCTTCGCCACCGCGACCGGCCAGCCCACGTTCTACCGGACGTTGATGGACGACGGCCCGGTGGGAATCTCCAGCGCGCCCAACGTCGTTCTCGTCGTCGCGGCCGGCGACGTCCACGTCTTCGACAACGCCGGCGGCTTGGACCGCTGGCTGTGGAACGCCCCGACCGGTTGCACGGTGCAGCGTGCCCTGGCCGGCACCCAGGGCGTGTTGATCGGCTACCACTGCGCCGACGGTTACCACCTCGCATTGCATTCGCTGCTCAACGACCAGCCCTTGATCTGGACGGTCGACAGCGCTCAGCAACTCATCCCGCTCTCCGCGAGCGCGGCCGTCACCGCCGCCGAGCCGAGCACCGGCCAGGCCATTCGATACAGCGCGGACAAGGGAAAAGCCAGCAGCCCGACTCCACTCAGCGGGGCCACCGGAGCAGCCGTCGGCGCGCGGCCCGGGCTGGCCCAAGTGCAGGCGGCCTTGCGGGCGCTGCCGAGCTCGCAAGCCAGCATCGAGACCTCCGACGACCAAAACCAGGTCTTCGAGGTCGTCGACGTCGCCGGCCTGATCGGCCTCAGCGCGCAGGACAACCAAGTCTGGACGGCGCCCACCACCGGGCCGGCCACTGACGCCGGCAACGGCGTGGTGGCGGTGGTCGACGGCGCGGTGGTCACCCAACGCGAGATGATCAACGGGGCGGTGCGGGGGCGCACGACCGTCGCCGGGCCGCTGCCGGGCGGAGCCCTCAAGGCTTATCCCGTGGGTAGCGGCGTGCTGCTCGCCGGGACAAGCACCGGGCTGTACTCGTGACGGCGCCGCCGCCCGCGCCGATCAGCCGGCCGATCGAGATCAGCGCCGGGCGGCTAGCCGCGCTGAGCAACGAACGCTGGCTGGCCGAGCCCGCGGACTCCCTCGACACCGTGCTGTTGGTCCCGGGTTACACCGGCAGCAAAGAGGACTTCATGCCGCTGCTGCGCGGCTTGGCCGAAGCCGGCCTCCGCGCGCTGGCAATCGATCAGCTCGGCCAGTACGAGTCCTCCTGGGCGGCCTCGGCCGCGGGCTACACGATCGATTCGCTGGCTGACAACGTGCTTGAGATAGTCGCAAAACTAAGGCACAACTCCAACGCGGTGCACGTCGTCGGGCACTCCTTCGGCGGTCTGGTCGCCCGGGCGGCGGCGCTGGGCGCCACCGCTGACGCCGGGCCCGCGTCACTCACCCTCATGGACTCGGGCCCGGGGCCGATCGTGGGCCGGCGGCTGACCGCGCTGGAGCTGGCCGAGCCAGTCCTGCTGTCCGAGGGCCTGGCAGCGGTGTGGGACCTCATCTCCTCCGACGCGGCGGCCGACCCGAAGTTCGCGCGCGCCTCGCCCGCGCAGCGCGCGTTTCTGCAGCGGCGCTTCCTGGCCAACGACCCGACCGGTCTGCTGGTCATGGGCCGCGAGCTGCGGACAGTCCCCGACCGCACCTCGGAACTGGCGAGACTGAGACTGCCGATGCTGGTCGTGCACGGCGCCGAGGACGACGCCTGGCCGCCCGCCCTGCAGGCTGAGATGGCGCGGGCGCTCGACGCGGCGCACGAGGTCATTCCGCTCGCGGCTCATTCCCCGGCCGTCGAGAATCCCGACGCGACGTTGACGGCGCTGCTGAAGTTCTGGGACGCGAGCTAAGCCGGCTCGGCCGGCAGCTCACCCAGTCCGGCCCAGCTGTCCTTGCGCTGGGAGACCGCTTGGCCCTCTGGGCAGGCGCGGCGGAAGTCGCACCACGAGCACGACGGCCCGGGGTTTGGCTCGAACACCTCGGCCGGATCGGCTCCGCCCGCCACCGTGTCCAGTGCCGCGACGATGTCGATCGCCGTCTGCTCGGCCCGCCCGACCTGTTGGCTTAACGAGGCCTCGGTGTGCTCGAAGGCGGCCACCGAACCACTGCGCAGGTGATGCAGCTCCACCCGGTGGCAAGGTTGACGCAGCGTGCGCTGAGCGGCGAGTGCGTACAGCGCCAACGCCAATGAGCCGCGGGCGTCGTCCGTGGTCAACGGGGCGCGTCCAGTCTTGTAGTCGACGATCACCAGCTCGCCGTCGCGCTCGTCGATTCGATCGACCCGGCCGGAGATCGCCAGGACGTCGGTTCGGGTCGCGACGGTGCGCTCCACGCCTCGCGGCTCTGGGGCATCGGGATGACGCCGCTGCTCGTCGGTCACGTAGTCCGACACCCATTGCCCGGCCTGCTCGCGCCAGGCCGCCGCCTGCTCGGCGTCGGCGAAGCCGTCCAATTGCCAGTGTCGACGCACGAGCTGGCGCCCGGCCCACGGGGTTCGCTGCTCCGGCGGCAGTTGCCACCACCGGGCGAGGGCGACGTGAACGGCGGCGCCGACGGTGTTGTGGGCCCACGGCGGCCCCTTCGGTGGCGGCGGGCGGTCGACATAGGTCATCCGGTAGCGGCGCGGGCAGTCGAAAGCGGCCAACCTCGACGGGGTGGCCGGAAACAGCGGCCTGGGCAACCCGCTGAGTTCGAGTTGCTCCGGAGCTCCCGCGCTCACCAGTCACCACCGCCGCCGCCTCCGCCGCCACCCCAGTCGCCGCCGCCG
>JAOPUY010000117.1 GCA_025963265.1 Frankiales bacterium
CGCGCTACGTCGGTCCGTCCAGATCAAGCCGCTAAGGAGCCAAAAGATGACGCGAACTGTGGCCGATGCGATGCTCGCCACGCTGAAGGTGTCCGGGGTCAAGAGGGTGTTCGGCCTTCCGGGTGACTCGTTGAATGGATTCACCGACGCGATGCGCCGCGACGGGACGATCGAGTGGGAGCACGTCCGGCACGAGGAGGCAGCCGCCTTTGCCGCAGCCGCGCAGGCCGCGCTCACCGGCGAGCTAGCCGTGTGCGCGGGCAGTTGCGGCCCAGGCAACCTGCACCTGATCAACGGACTCTTCGACGCCAACCGCAGCCGGGTGCCGGTGCTGGCCATCGCCGCCCACATCCCGCGGGAAGAGATCGGCGGCGGCTATTTCCAAGAAACGCACCCTGAGCAGCTGTTTCGGGAATGCTCGGTCTACTGCGAAATGGCCAGCATCGCCGAGCAGATGCCCCGGATGCTCGAAAATGCCATGCGGGCCGCGCTTCAGCGAGGGGGCGTAGCCGTCGTCGTCGTCCCCGGCGAGGTGTTCCTCGAGGAGGCGTCCGACGGGCCAGAGCCCATCGCGATTCGGCGGGCCGAGCCCGTGGTGCACCCAGACCGGGCGGCGCTGACCGCCGCCGCCCAGGTGCTCGACGACGCGAATCAGGTGACGATCCTGGCCGGAGCGGGCTGCCAAGGGGCCCACCAGCAGCTGATCGACTTGGCTTCGACGCTGAAGGCCCCAGTGGTGCACGCCTTCCGGGGCAAGGAGTTCGTCGAGTACGACAACCCTTACGACGTCGGGATGACCGGACTGATCGGGTTTAGCTCCGGCTATCGAGCGATGGAGCATTGCGACACCCTCATCATGCTCGGGACCGACTTTCCCTACCGTCCGTTCCTTCCCGACGGGGTGCCGATCATCCAGGTCGACGTGCGAGGTGAGCAGATCGGGCATCGCATTCCGGTTCAGGTGCCGCTGGTCGGCACGGTCAAAGACACCGTGGATGCGCTGCTGCCACTGGTGAAAGTCAAGACCGACACCGCTCATCTAGACCGAATGACCAAGCACTACCGGCGGGCTCGGGAACGCCTGGACGGCCTGGCCAAGCCCAGCCGCGGCGAGTCGCCGCTGCACCCCCAGCACATCGCGGCCACCGTCGACCTGCTCGCGGCGGACGACGCGGTCTTCACCGCCGACGTCGGCACCCCGTGCATCTGGGCCGCCCGATACCTGCACATGAACGGCCGTCGTCGCCTCGTCGGGTCCTTCACTCACGGAAGCATGGCCAACGCGCTGTCTCACGCCATCGGGGCGCAGGCAAGCTTCCCGGCTCGCCAGGTGGTCGCGCTCTGCGGGGACGGCGGACTCGCGATGCTCCTTGGCGAGCTGATCACTCTGCGCCAGCAGCAGCTACCGGTCAAAGTCGTGGTCTTCACCAACGGCTCCTTGTCCTTCGTCGAGTTGGAGATGAAGGCCGGTGGCATCGTCACCTACGGAACCGAGCTCGACAACCCTGACTTCGCCGGCATCGCCCGGGCGACCGGGCTCTACGGCGTCCACGTGGAGAAGTCGGAGGAGTTGGCGGACGCTCTGAAGGACGCGTTCGCCCACGACGGCCCGGCCTTGGTGGACGTACGGACGTCCCGGTATGAGATGGCTTTGCCGCCCAAGCTCACCTTGGGCCAAATCAAGGGTTTCTCCTTGTATGCGACCCGGACCATCCTCAGCGGCGAAGGCCGTGAGTTGGTGGAACTGACGAAGTCCAATTTGCGACAACTCGAGGCCGAGTAGGTCTGGGAAGACATGAGGACTGTGAAGAAAGGGTTAGCTGAAAAAGCGGTGCCAGCCAGCTGGCCGGCGGGTGCGCGCGAGCGTCGTGGACGGGCAATCACTCGGATTGGACGATGCGGGCTCACCCGGTTCGCTGAGAGTGTCTCTGGCAGTCAATGTCGCCGAGGTGATCGCCTTCGGGGCAGCCCTGGCCTCTGAAGGGAGCCGGAATGATCGACGTCGTGGAGGCACTGGAGATCCTAGAGAAATGCGCCGACGAGATCGACTCGGAGGAGCTCTCAGGCGGCGAGCAAGAAGCCCCGCTTCGAGCAAGCAACCTCGCCGGACGGGCGCTGGCCGAGTGCGGGCTGCGGCTCGCTGACCTGTCATCGTTCTCGCGCGTGCGAGCAGCGAACACGGCCCGGCAACCCCGCGTCGAGCCGGCCCTGACGCTAGGCGCCCTCATCGCCTTCCGCACCGCCGCCCGGTTCGCCCGCGCCGGCGCGTCACCAGCACGGACGGTGAACGCCTCCTACCGAGCGGTGACCCGTTACATCGAGATCCTTCCCATCGGGCTGCGCGACGGCGCCGACAGTCGCGCCGTGCAGGTCGGCCTGATCGGCCAACCCACTCATCCCATCCTCAGCCAGCGCCCGGCAACGCGGCGGAGCCAGGTTCGGCGCGGCTACCCCCCTTGCGACGGAACAGCAGGACGGTGATCACCGCGCCGACGGCGAAGAAGGCGGCCGACCACCAGTAGACGGTCGCGTAACTGTGCAGCGCGGCCTCGGCGCTGACCAGGGGGTTGTGCGGGTGATGCGCTACGTAGCTGGCTGCGGCGCTGATGGCCAACGTGTTCAGCAGCGCGGTGCTGATCGAGCCACCGACCTGCTGAGCGGTGTTCACAGTGGCCGAGGCGACACCTTGGTCGGCCATCTGCACGCCCAGCGTCGCTCGGCTCATCGCCGCCGGCATCGCCAGCCCGACGGCCGCGCCGATCACCAGCAGGGGCGGCAGCACGTGCGCGGCGTAGCTGCTGTGCAACCCGAGGGGGGTTAGCCAGACCATGCCGCCCGCCGCCAGCAGCAAGCCGAAGGGAATGACCACCTTTGGTCCGAGCCGGGGCAGCAGCACGTTGGTGGACAGCTGCGCGGTCACCATCAGCGCGCCGACCAACGGCAGGAAGGCGAGGCCGTTGCGCACGGGCGAATAGCCCAGCGTGCCCTGCAGGTAGTAGGTCAGGAAGAGGAACACGCCGAACATGCCGGCGGAGGCGATGAAGACGGTGAGGTTGGCGGCGCCGCGGTTGCGGTCGGCCAGCACCCGTAGCGGCAGCAGAGGGTGCCTGGCCCGCGCTTGCCAGCCGACGAAGCCCAGCAGGACGACGACGCCGGCGACCAGGAATCCCCAGGTCATCCAGTCGCGCCACGCGTGGGTGGCGGCGTTGGCGAAGCCGAAGACGATGCCGAACAGGCCCCCGGAGACGAGCAGCACGCCTGGGATGTCCAACCGGGGCCGGGCCGCGGGAGCCGAGCTGGGAATGAACACGACGGCGCCGGACAGCGCGAAGACCGCGATGATGACGTTGACGTAGAGCGTCCAGCGCCAATCCAGATACTCCGTGAGCACCCCGCCGAGGGTCATGCCGATGGCCGCCCCGGAACCGGCGATGGCGCCGAAGACGCCAAAGGCTCGGGCGCGTTCTTTGGCGTCGGTGAACGTGGTGGTCAGCAGGGACAGCGCCGCCGGGGCCAGCAGGGCGCCGAAGCCGCCCTGGATCGCCCGCGCGACGACCAGCATGGTGAAGCTTTGGGCCGCACCGCCGAGCGCAGACGCGGCGGCGAAGCCGACGACGCCGAGGATGAAGGTTTTCTTGCGTCCGAAGAGGTCGCCGAGCCGG
>JAOPUY010000008.1 GCA_025963265.1 Frankiales bacterium
GAGTCCATCGCGGCCATCCTGGTCTCAGCCGAGATCCTCGGTACGGCCGCCCGGGCGCTCGAGATCGCCGTCGAGTACGCCCAGACCCGCGAGCAGTTCGGCGCGAAGATCGGCAGCTTCCAGGCCATCAAGCACCTGCTGGCCGACCAGCTGGCCAGTGTCGAGCAGATGCGAGCCGCGGTGACCAGCGGGGTGCGCACCGCCTCCTCGGACACCGCGACGGACGCCGACCTGACCGAGGTGGCCTCGGTGGTCAAGGCCTACTGCTCGGAGTTCGGCCCCGTGGTCGTGGAGTCGCTCATCCAAGTTCTCGGCGGCATCGGCTACACCTGGGAGCACCCGGCTCACCTCTACTTGCGCCGGGTCCGCACGCTCGGGGTGCTTTACGGCGACGCCGCGCAGCACCGTCGCCAGCTCGCGGTCCTATTCGGTCTCATCTCGGCCTGAACGCTCGCGCCGGGCGGCAGTTTGTGTCCACGAAAGTCATGTTTAGTCAGGAGCAATCGTGAAGAAGCAAGTCAAGACGACGGGCGATTACGGCATCGGCATCATGATCCACTCGGTGCACATGACCGATGACGTGCCGACGCTGAACAAGTTTTACGAGGAGGTGTTCGGCGGCCTGATGTACATGGGCGTCGACGAGCCGAACTTCCTGCCGCCCGAGGACCGCTGGGCCGGGCTCATCCAGATCAGCGACTTCTGCGTCGAGACGATGGCGCCGAACACCCCGGTCGACGCGACCAAGCCGGTCGGCAAGTTCTACTCGAAATTCGGCCAGCACCTGCACTCGGTCGGCTACAAGGTCGACGACCTCACCGGACTCGGCCAGCGCATGATCGACAAGGGCATCTACATCGGCAAGCCGGGCGGCGGCAAGATCGAGAAGATGGACCCGGAGACGGTCTACTTCTACCCGAGCCCCCGCGACACCGGCGGCCTGATGGTCGAGCTCTGCCGCACCGACATGCGCAACGACCCCCGCCTGCTCGACACGTGGTCCTCCCAGCGCAAGTTCTGGGAGCTGAGCCACCCGCTGGGCATCAAGCGGATGCTCTACGTCACCCTGGGCTGTCGGGACTTGGACTCAGCCAAGGCGACCTACATCGACACCATGCAGGCGGTGCCGATCCAAGAGGGCATCGACGACGGCCAGCAGATGAAGTACGCCACCCTGCAGCTCGGCGACTGCCTGCTTCAGTTGGCCCAGCCGCTGGATGACAACTCGGCGCTCGGCAAGCACGTGGCCCAGTGGGGCAACATGATCTACTCGGTCAGCTTCCGGGTGAACGACCTCGACTCGGCTGAGGCCTGGTTGAACCTCAAGGGCATCAAGACCAGCCGCCCGCGGGCCGGCCTGCTGGCCGCCGACCCGGCTGACACCTTCAACGCCCCGTACTTCTTCACCACCGACGTCATCGAGGGCGACCCGTTCGAGGCGTAAAGCTCAGCTGACGGTGCTCAGGTCCTGCCGAGAATGCATGGCCTGAGCCCGTCGGTAGAGCTCGTAGACCGAGTTGATCGCCTGGTCGGGACCGACTGAGGGGCCGAAGGCCAGGGTGGTCTTGCGCAACCGGTCCAGCTCGTCGGGCTCGTTGAGCAGGACGGTCAACGCGTCGACCATTTCGGCCGCGTCGTGGACCAGCACGCCCTCGGTGCCGTCGGCGATGAAGTCAGCCAGCCCGTTGCCGCGGTAGCCCACCACCGGCAACCCGGCGGCGCGGGCCTCCAGCGCGGCGATCCCGAAAGACTCCTGCCGCGAAGAGGCGATGAACAGGTCCGAGGAATGCAGCAGTTCCCGGATCGCGGCTGGCTCTCGGTGGCCCAGCAGCTGGACCCAATCGCTGAGCCCCAGCCGGTCTATCTGCTTCTGCAGGTCGGCGTGCCGCGGACCTTCGCCGACGACGCTGACCCGCACGGGTACATCGTCGGGCAGGCGCTTTCTGACTTCGGCCAGCACGTCGATGAACTCGTCCACGTGTTTTCGCTTCTTCAGCCGTCCGACCAGGATGAGTCGAATCTCGTCCGTGCCGGTGACCCGGGTCGGCTCGCCGGGCTGCCACCAGCTCGTGTCGACCAGGTTCGGCACGATCGAGATCGGTCCGACTCGAGGCAGCGTCCGCTGGACGTGGCCGGCCGCGACGCTGCTCACGCCGGACCAGGCGGCGCGGATGACTCCCCAGCCGAAGGGGACGCTGGTCAATCTGGTGGCGATCGACACCTTCCACCACAGCGAGTGCACGGTGGCGGCGACCGGGATGTGGCGGCGGCTGGCGGCCCGAGTGACGTAGACGGCAATCGGCGAGGCCACCGTGAAGTGGCCGTGGATGACGTCGATCGGGCCGGCGTCGAGCACCTCGGCGACCCGGCGGTAATTGCGCCAGGGGAAGGCGACGGTCAGCCAGCGGCCGTTCAAGGCCCGGACCACATGCAGGTCCATCTCGACCGGGTCGGCGACCGCGGTGATGATCGTGACGTCGTGGCCCTCAGCGATCTGCCGCCGGGCCAGCGCCTCGACCTGACGTTCGATTCCCCCGATGTCGGGCGCGAACGAGTCGGCCACGTGGACGATCCTCACAGGGCGACCAGCTCAGACAGCACCCCCAGATGCTGCCACAGCGACTCCCGATTTCGGAATTCGGCGGCGACCCGGCTCTCAGCGTGTCTCAGTTTGGGCCGCCCGCCGGTGCCTGCGGACGCAATCGCACCGGCAGTGACTTGACGCCGTAGACGATGGACAGGTCCCGGAATTGCAGCTCGCTCGGGTCGATCGCCAGCTCGAGGTCCGGGAAGCGCTGAGCCAGCGCGCGGAAGGCCACGCGAAGCTCCATCCGGGCGAGTTCAGAGCCGATGCACCGGTGAAAACCGTGGCCGAAGGCGAGATGCGATCGGCCCGCCCGGGTCGGGTCCATGGTGTCGGGGTCCGCGCCGAAGGCGTCGTCCCGGTTGGCGCTGGTCAGCGAGCACACCACGACGTCGCCGGCTTTGACGCTGGTGCCGAACAGCTCCATGTCCTGGCGGGCGAAGCGCGGGAAGGCGATCTGGACGACGCTGAGGTAGCGCAGCAGCTCATCGACCACGCCGTCCACCGCGTCCGGGTCGGTCCGGATGAGCTTGAACGCGGCTGGGTCGCGCAGCAGCGCGAGGGTGCCCAGCGCGAGCATGCTGGCTGAGGTCTCGTAGCCGCCGGTGAAGACCCCGTCGGCCAGCCCGGCCAGCTCCAAGTCGTCGATCTCAGCGCCGTGG
>JAOPUY010000043.1 GCA_025963265.1 Frankiales bacterium
CCCGGACGCGCACGAGCACGCGCACGGCGGTGAGGCCTAGTGAGCATGACCGCCAGCCTGCCGGCGTCGATCCCCCTGGCCGATCCGGGCGATCCGTCCATCCTGAAGCAGATTTTCGATTTCGACAATTACTGGCAGCTCGTCGCGCTGCTGCACAACTCGATCATCGGCGGCGCGGTGCTAGGGGTCGTCTGCGGCCTGATCAGCGTCTTCGTCATGCGTCGGGACCTGCCCTTCGCGGTGCACGGCATCAGCGAACTGTCCTTCGCCGGCGCCGCCGGAGCGTTGCTAGTCGGCGTGGACGTGGTGATCGGCTCGATCGTCGGATCGCTGCTGGCGGCGCTGGCGATCGGGGCCTTGGGGGTGCGAGCCCGCGACCGCAACTCGGTGATCGGCGTCCTCATGCCGTTCGGCCTAGGCCTCGGCGTGCTGTTCCTCGCGCTCTACCAGGGGCGCAGCGCCAACAAGTTCGGCCTGCTCACCGGTCAGATCGTCGCCATCGGCACCCCGGAGTTGTCCTGGCTCATCGGCATCTCGATCGTGGTGCTGCTCAGCTTGCTGCTGCTCTGGCGTCCGCTGAGCTTTGCCAGCCTCGACCCCGAGGTGGCGGCCGCACGCGGCGTGCCGGTGCGCGCGTTGGCGCCGGCGTTCATGCTCGTGCTGGGCCTCACGGTGGCGATGTCAGTCCAGATGGTCGGCGCGCTTCTGGTGCTCAGCGTGGTGTGCACGCCCGCCGCCGCGGCGATGCGGGTGACCGCGTCGCCCTGGCTGACCGTCGTGCTCAGCGTCGCCTTCGCGACCTTCTCGATGGTCGGCGGGATCATGCTCGCCCTCGGCGGAGCGCTGCCGATCAGCCCGTACATCACCACGCTGTCCTTCACTATCTACGTTGTCTGCCGAATAGTCGGATGGACACGTGAGCGACGCGGTTGGAATCGCCGAGCCGAGCCTGAAGAGCTTCAGGCCCAACCGCAGCGGCTGACGGGTCCGCTGATCCAGGGCTGAGGTCGCTAGCGTCCCCGGCATTTGTCACCGAGCTTCAACGCTGGCCTCCAGCGGTTATAGTCGAGAATCATTATCGGGCACCCGCCGACGGGCGCCCGGACCGAAGGGGTGCAGGGCGTCGTGTCGACAGCGTTGAACGGCCGCAGGCGGCAGCGCACCACCCGTCAGGGTGGCCTGGTCCGCGACCAATTGGCCGCAGCCGAGGGCTTCCGCAGCGCCCAATCAGTGTTCTCCGAGCTCCGAGCCAAAGGCGAAGTGGTCGGGCTGTCCACGGTCTACCGGCACCTGCAGGCGCTGGCTGACGATGGCGAGGCCGACACCCTGCAGACCCCCGAGGGCGAATCGCTCTACCGACTGTGCGGGCAGAGCTCGCACCACCACCATCACCTGGTCTGCCGCACGTGCGGGCGAACAGTCGAGATCGAGGGCCGGGGCGTCGAGCGCTGGGCGGCCCAGGTCGCCGAGGACAACGGTTTCAGCGAGGTCGACCACACGGTCGAACTGCTCGGTGTCTGCGGCACGTGTGCCGCCGCCGCGGCCGCGCCGGGCCGGCGTTGAGATGACCCGCCTCCCGGAGGCCGGAACGGCCGTGGTGCTGCGCGACCAAGCCGGCGGCGCGCACCAGGCCCGACTGGTGAACGTGATGGAGGGCCACCTCGGACTGTTGCTCGACGATCCGCGCGGGCAGGTCTTCGACGTCAGCAGCCGGCTGCTGGTGACCTGGCCGGATAAGTTCGGGCTGGTGTGCCTGCCGTGCGCCAGCGTCCGGTTGCCCGACCACTCCGACACCCGCCTGATCGTCCAAGTGACCGGCGACTCCTGGCGCGAGCAACGCCGCCAGTTCCAGCGAGCGAGCGTCACCGGCGTGGTCGGGTTGCGTTCGCCCGAGCAGCCCAGCGTGGGTCTGGTCAACGGAATGCTGATCGACCTCAGCGAGGCCGGACTGCGTTGCGCGATCGACGAACGCCACACCGCGCTTCGCGAGCCCAAGACCCTGGTCACCGTCGTGCTCGACCTCGACGAGAACGAACTCGAATTGCCGGGCAAGGTGCTCTACGGCCGCTTGGTCGCGCGCGAGGACCAAAAACTGGAGGTCGTCATCCTCTTCGACCGGCCGGTGGTCAAGGTCGAGTTGCTGCGCCGGCACATCGAGGTCTTCCACCCGCGTGAAGAGGTCGTGGACAACGACCACGCCAACGTCGTCAATCTGAGCCAACGCCGGGGCCGGCGCCCGGGCTGGCCCAGCGCCTAGGCCGGCTCAGCTCGATCGATCCGGCGCTCGCTGCTCGCGTCAGCGGCGGCTGTGCCGAAGGTTGCGGACGACGAGCAGGGCCAGCAGGGCCGTGACGCCGCCAGCGATCGCGAGCCCAGCCGGCGAGGTCGCCTTCTCCTTGATGCTCGCCTTGGCCTCGCTCACGAGGCGGGCGGGGGCCAGCCGATCAGCCAGTTGGTCCACGCTCACCGCGAGCTGGTCGCGGGCTTGCTCGATCTCGGCGCGGATGGTGTGCGCGTCCCGTACGGCTGCCACATCGACCCCTTCACTCGTCAGGTCATCGGTGCTGTCTCACGATGAGTCTGCTCAGAGTAGCGAGCCGGCGCCCGGCCGCGGCGAAGCCGGTCCGGTACCGCTACCGTGGCGGTCATGACCGAACGCCTCAGCCCGGGCGACATCGCGCCGGATTTCACGCTGCCCGACGCCGACGGCAACGAGGTTTCGTTGGCCGACCTCCGCGGCAAGCGGGTGATCGTCTACTTCTACCCGGCCGCGTCCACGCCGGGCTGCACCAAGCAAGCGTGCGATTTTCGGGACAGCTTGGACCGGCTGGCCAGTGAGGGCTTCGCCGTGCTCGGCGTCTCTCCGGACAAGCCAGCCAAGCTGGTGAAGTTCCGCGACCAGCAGTCGCTGACCTTCCCGCTGCTCTCGGATGAGGACAAGTCGGTGCTGAGCGCCTACGGCGCATACGGGGAGAAGAAGCTCTACGGCAAG
This sequence comes from Frankiales bacterium, assembly GCA_025963265.1. Classification (GTDB taxonomy): domain Bacteria; phylum Actinomycetota; class Actinomycetes; order Mycobacteriales; family Jatrophihabitantaceae; genus Jatrophihabitans_A. Next base: position 2,993 of record JAOPUY010000043.1, read on the forward strand.
ACGGTCGTCGGCGTGATCCGCTCGACGTTCGTGATCGACCCCGCGGGCAAGGTCGAGCTGGCGCAGTACGCGGTCAAGGCCACCGGCCACGTCGCCAAGCTGCGCCGCGATCTCGGGCTGGACTGACACCGCTCCGGAGCGGACGGCGGCTTCGCGTGCTCGCCGTCTGGGCGCAGCGCGGCCAGCTCTGTTCACCCAGTAAGGTGTGCTGCGGTGAAGGGGCCGTAGCCCAACGGCAGAGGCAACGGCTTTAGGTGCCGTCCAGTGGGGGTTCGAATCCCCCCGGCCCTACAAAACTCTTGCTCCCAAAATACAGGGCTGCAGCCTAGTGATCGGGGTCATCAACTGGCTCCTGATACTCGCCTGATACTTGGACGGCCTGACGAACGTCGTCCGGGAACTTCAGGTCTAAGGCGCACATGATTTTTTGCCGTAGTCCTTTCGTTCCCCGCTCCGCTGTGCGCGGACGAACGTCGAAACCTTCGACCAGACCCCTTTGGGTGACCCCCCGAAGACAGTCTCGAGTGAGCTCTTGGGC
>JAOPUY010000103.1 GCA_025963265.1 Frankiales bacterium
TCCGGCGGCGACTGCAGGCGGAGGTAGTCGTCCTCGTCTCCGGTCAACAGCACCTCGGCCCGGCTGATCACCAGCTGCTGCTGGCGGAAGGTCAGCGACAGGCAGCTGAAGGATCGACCCTGCTGCAACACGTCGATGTCGATCTGAATCGGCTCACCCGCGACCCCGCCGTTGGCGCACAGCGTCTGCAACGAGATGACCCGCTTGCCCGGCGCGGCCCGCTCGGCGACCAGCACCTGCTGGAACATCGTGTAGGCACCGAAGATCGCCCCGTGCGCGGTCGCCACGGTTGGGGCCTCGAGCCCGCCCTCGACCTCGCGGAACGCAGCCATCTCCCTCAGCGCACTCAGGCTCAACATGTCCGGAGCATCTCACACCGACCGGAGCCACTAACCTGGACCCAACCGCAGCTAGGAGCTCCGTTCACCTATGACCTTCGACTACATCATCGTCGGGGCGGGCGCCGCCGGTTGCGTGCTGGCCAACCGGTTGTCAGCCGACCCGGCGTGCCAGGTGTTGCTGCTGGAATTCGGCGGCGGCGACCTCAACCCGCTGCTGTGGATACCCAAGGGCTTCTTCTTCACCCTGCGCAGCGATCGCTACCTCTACCGCTACCCCACCCAGCCGATCGGGCCCGGCGGGCAGGTCGAGACCTGGCTTCGAGGCCGGGTGACCGGCGGATCGACAGCCGTCAACGGCATGATGTACACCCGGGGCGCGGCCGCCGATTACGACGCCATCGTCCGCCGCGGCAACCCGGGCTGGGGTTGGGACACCATGCTCGCCGCCTTCAAGGCCATCGAGGACCACCAGCTCGGCGCCTCGGCCAGCCGCGGCGCTGGCGGCCCGTACGGCGTCTCGATCATCGCCGAGCAAGACGAGGTCACCCAGGCGATCCTGGAGTCGGCCCAACGGGTCGGCTGGCGGCGGACTGAGGACACGAACGCCGACGACGACGAGCGCATCGGTTTCACCCCGTCCTCGATCAAGAACGGCGTCCGGGTCAGCGCGGCCAGCGCGTTTTTGCGTCCGGCGTTGAAGCGTTCGAACCTGACCTATCTGCGGCACACCGAGGTGGCCCAGCTGCTGTTTCAGGGCAAGCGGGTGGTGGGGGTGCGCACCAGCGCCAACCAGGATCACCGGGCCAGCCGGGAGGTGCTGCTCTCAGCCGGCACCGTCGAGAGCACGTTGCTGCTCGAGCGCTCGGGCATCGGCCGGCCCGAGGTGCTGGCCGCGGCCGGCGTCCGGCCGCGCGTCGAGAGCCCGAACGTCGGCGAGCGCGTCATCGAGCAACGCAGCGTGAACTACCAGGTCCGGTTGCGGGGAAAGGTCGGCCTGACCGAGAAGCTGAACACGCTGCCGAAGCAGGGCTGGGAGGGGCTGCGCTACCTGCTGACCCGACGCGGGCCGATCGCCACCGGCGGCTATGACCTGCTCTCGGCGTTCAAGTCCACCCCCGAGCTCGATCGCCCTGACATCCAAGGGATCTGGGTGCCGATGGCGCTGGACACGAGCGCCGCGGAGATGAGACTGGCCAAGCACTCGGGATTCATGTTCGTCGGCTACCAGATCCGTCCGACGACGGAGGGCTCGATTCACATCGGCGGCAGCGGGCCCACGGACCCGCCGATCATCGCGCCCCGCTTCCTCGAGACGGAGACGGACCGCCGGGCGACGGCGACGATCCTCGGACACGCCCGGGCCGTCGTGGCGCAAAGCCCGCTGGCCGACCTTGTCCTGGACGAGGAATACCCGGGGCCGGCCGTCTCGACCCCCGAGGAGGTCGTGCGCTACTCCCTCGACACCGGCGCCGGCCTTTATCACGCGGTGGGCGCGGCGGCCATGGGCCCAGACGCCGAGGACGTGGTCGACGCGAGCCTGCGGGTGCGCGGCGTCGACGGGCTGCGAGTGATCGACGCCTCAGTCTTTCGACAGCAGCCGTCGGGCAACTCCGCCGCGCCGACGATGGCGCTGGCCTGGCATGCGGCCGAGCTGATCCAGGCCGAGCGGTAGCTGTGATCGGAGCCATAGCCGCAGGCCGCCGCGGACATCGGTCGGACATCGGTAGGGTGCGAAACAGCCCGCCCGAATCCGTCCAGCAGGGAGACCGCCGCCGACATGGCCGACCAAAGCCCGGCATTCCCGTCCGCCGCCGCCCGAAGAGCGCTCGGCCGTCAGGTCTATGAACAAGTGATGCTGACCGAGGCTCCGAGCGACGATTCGCCGTTCGCCGGGGCCGGCCTGCTCGATTTCGTCTTCGCCGAGGTCTGGTCCCGTCCGGGCCTGAGCCGTCGAGACCGGCGCTTTGTCACCCTGGCCTGCGTCGCCGCGGCCGACACCGTCCGGCCGATTCAAGAACACGTCTACGCCGCGCTGAAAAGCGGAGATGTGACCTATGACGAGCTCACCGAGGCGGTGCTGCACTTCGCGGTGTATTGCGGCTGGCCGAAGGGCTCGTTCTTCGCCCAGACCGCCACCGAGCAGTGGGAGCGCATCCACGCCGAGCGAGGCGAACCAGTGCCGCCGCCGACGCCGACGCTGCCGTTGACCACGGCTAGTGACCCGGAGCTTCGACTGCAGGGCGGTGAAGCGGCCTTTAAGTCCATCAACGAGCTGGAGTTCGCGGTGCCGCGGGATCACCCCTACTACGGCGCGGGAATCTTGAACTTCGTCTTCGGCGAGATGTGGCAGCGACCGGGGCTGGGACTCCGCGAGCGGCGGCTGGTCACCCTGGCCTGCGTGGCGCTGGATGACACCGAGGGACCGGTGCGGTCCCACGTCTACTCGGCCCTGAAGAGCGGCGACTTGTCCTATCCGGAGATGAAAGAGCTCTCGCTGCAGTTCGCGGCCTACTACGGCTGGCCCAAGGGATCCTTCCTGGCTCAGGTCATCGACGAACAGCACGAACGAATTGAGGCGGAGTAACCGATGGCGATTGGCAAGCTGTTCCACATCATCCACATCACCGACGACCTCGCCGAGCTGGACGCCTGGTACGACGAGGTGTTCGCCCCGATGCGCGGGTTACTCGACAATGACTACCTCGACACCGAGAAGCGCGACGCCTCGCTGATCATCATCGGCGACGCCATCGTCGAGCCGCTGGCGCCGGCCTTTCACGTC
>JAOPUY010000116.1 GCA_025963265.1 Frankiales bacterium
CGAGTTGGCTCACGAGCACGATCGAGCTTGATCCGGACGGATTCGTCCTCACCGGCGGCGCAGTCGCCCATGCCGGGCAGGGCGAACAGACCGAAAACGCGGAACACGCCGAGCACGCCGACAAAGCGGCCAGCACGGAACCCGGCTCCGTCCCGCTGCCACTGGAGACCAGTCGGCCCGGAGTGTTCGCAGTGGGCGACGTCCGCAGTGACTCCATTAAACGCGTCGCCTCCGCGGTCGGGGAGGGGGCGATGGCGGTGCGGCTGGTGCACGAACGCCGTCAGTCCGTCGTGCCCCCTCCGCGCGGGCCGGCCGGATCGCCCCCAGCGGACCCGCCGCGGGCGCAGTTCGCGTCCGCGGGTGTCCCGTCTCCGTCGTGAACCACCCGCCGCCGCGGTTCTGCCGATCGACGAGGCGCATCCGGGATCACGACTTGCACAGACACCACGGCCCCGCAACCGGTGCACGGCTGTTCGCGAGCTTCGTAACGCACCGCCATCGCCCAGGCCGCCCCTTCCGTTCCCGCCCAACTGGCTCGGCCGGCGGATCGTGTGAATTGTCTGAGTACAGTGAACGCGCCCCGGGACGCCCCCGCCATCGCTTCACGGTGCCTCACCGAGCGCGCTCCACCGTCTGGACCACCATCGAAGGCACGGCTCATGTCGGAGGTCCGCCACCACCTACCCGAATCCGCCGACATCGCGGGCACAGAACGTCGCGAGGGAGCGGCCGAGGGCCTACGCTTCAAAGGGAGAATCTCGCCCACCGCAGCGGTTGTTCGCTTGATGGCGGAGGTTCGACGGATGCCGATACCGTGCGGGTTGCGCTCAAGCGTCAGCCAGCTGATTGTTGCTGTAATTCCATACTGAGGCGACGCCGATGGCGATCAAAGGGAATGCGGCCGAGAGCGCGACGCTCCGGGCCGACTTGTCGGCATTGCAGACCCTGATGGCGGTGTCGAACTCCATGCTGGCGTGCGACACACGGGACGATATCTTGCAACTCGCGCAGTCCTCGCTGCCGTCCCTCGGCGCGTTTCGTCCGCACGGCATCTATGTCGCGGCACCCGGCCTCGGCGACACTCTCACCCACACGGCGTGGTCCGGCCAAGGCTCGCTGGTTGCCTCGCTCGACGCCCTGATCGGGGCCGACGGGCCGATGGACGACCCGTCCTCGAGCGAACGGGTGTGGGCCACCGCGATGTGCAACGGCGACGGCCACCAAGGCTATTTGGTAATCGTGGCCGAAGCTGAGCCGGAGGCAGCCGACCTGTTCCTGCTGCGCATGCTGGCTCAACAAACCGCAGCCGCGCTCGACGCGGCCCGCCAGCGGGCGCAGCTCCTCTCGACAACGAAAGCCCTGGAATTGTCGGTGGGTGACTTGCGTCAGCGGACTCGCGCGGACCAGCTGATGGCCGAGGCCGCCGTTCACGGAGACCTACCGGAGCTGGCGAGGACGGCCCATGAGCTGACCCGGCTTCCGGTGGCGATCGTCGACCGATTCGGTTACCTGCTGTGCCGAGCCCCCGACGCCGACACCCCGAGCCCATGGCCGCACGTCCGGATGCCGACGCAGCTAAGCCTCGACGCTGCGGCTGATGAGGGCAGATCGATTCGGGTGGGCGAACTGCTCGTGGCCGCAGCCAAGCCGGGCAACGACCTTCTCGGTGGGATCGTGCTGTTGGACCCCGAGCGGACCGCCGACGAGTTCGCGGCCTACGTCCTCGAGCGGAGCGCGGCGCTGTTAGCCGGCGAGCTCGGCCACCGCCGCGCGCTCGCCGAGACGGAGAAACGGCTACACCGTGAACTGGTCGTCGAACTGGTCGAAGGCCTCGAGGATGAACAGGCCTACAGCCGAGCCGCGTTGATAGGCCACGACCTTCATCAAGTCCATCAGGTTGCCGCGCTCCGGAGCCTGTCTAACGTCGAGGACAGTTCCGTGCAGTCCTGGGTAGAGATCGCCGTGCGCCGGGCTGACACTCAAGACGCTGGGAACCCAATGGTCGGTCGACGTCGTGGGGTGCAGCTGGCGATCGTGCGCGGCGGGGCTGACGCCAACAGCCTGCACAGCGGACTCAAGGGGGTACGGCCGCGACTGGCCTGTGCGCTGGGGCTCGGGGGAAACGCCAGCATACCCGCCGAGTTTCCTCGCTCCTACGCCGAGGCCCTGCGAGCGCTGCGGGTGCGAGAGCAGTCCTCGACCCCCGATGGGGGCACGAACTTCTCCGACTTGGGCTTATATCAAATTCTTCAACAACGTGAGCCCGGCGGGTCAGTAGATTCCTTTGTGCGCCGCTGGCTAGGGGCATTGATCGATTACGACTGCAGCCGGCACGCCGAGATGGTCAACACTCTGGCGCACTTTCTCGACTGCGGCGGCAATTACGACCACGCCGCGCAGTCGCTGCTCATTCACCGCAGCACGCTGCGATACCGGCTGCGGCGAATCCGCGAAATCGGCGGGTTGGACCTCACCGATACGGAGACGAAGCTCAACGTGCACGTAGCGACCCGCGCGTGGCGAGTCCTGGATAGCGATTGAATCTCCCAGCTGTCCTGGGCGGACAAGCGATCGTCTAGTCAATGCGACGGGACGCCACTCGCGACGATCGGGCAAGCTGCGTGTCGCGGTTCCCGGCCAAGGTGGCCGACGGCAATTCGCCGAAGGTCGTGCGGTACTGATTGGCGAACCGGCCTAGATGGGTGAACCCCCACCGCGTAGCCGCTTCGGTGATCGTGGTGGCGCCCGGCTCAGCTTGGGCTAACTCGGCGTGAACGCGTTCGAGACGTACCTGTTGCAGGTATCTCATGGGGCTCTGTCCGACCGAGCGGGCGAAACCA
>JAOPUY010000134.1 GCA_025963265.1 Frankiales bacterium
GCGGTGAAGTTGCCGCCGATCGCGAGCTCGTTGGTCGGCGCTCCGTCGATCTTGCGGATGGCCAGGATGTCGCCGTTAGTGGTCGACATGGCCAGCGGCGTCTCGCTGATCGGAGTCGTGGCCGGAATGGTGGCCGCGGCCGGCACGACGGCCTGGGCCGTGACCGCGTTGGTGGTTACTGCTGCCTGAGCGGTTCCGCCGCCCATCGCCAGAGCGATGCCGACCCCCGCCGTCAGGGCGCACGAGACTAGAACTTTCTTCAATTGGTCCCCCCGAACCTGATAGGTCGACCAGCGGTCAAGGCCAGCTGGCGACTCGAGTCAAATCATGCCTGCCCGTTTCGATGAAAATCAATGGCATATGTTCGACATTAAATGTGTTGCCGGTCACTTTGGCAAGTGACACGCCCGATGTCCCATTTGGTAGTTCGATGGCCCAAAGATGTGACCGTTGAGGAAACTTGTCGTACTTAACGGGTTCTTAAGCTATCTTCACCCGGGACGGTAGTTCGCGCCGCTCATACATCGGGGGATGTCACATGAACGCAGCGCCTCTTCGCGCATCCGTTTTTCCAGGCGGTTCGGGCTTTCCAGGTGGCTCGGGCTTTCCGGTCGGCTCGGGCCGAGGTCGACGGCGGAGGCGCCGCGGCGCGGCGGCGTTCGCCGTCCTGTCGCTCGCGGCGACCGGGCTGGTCGCCGTCCTCTCGCTGACCGCCCCGCCCAGCGGCGCCGACACCGCACCCGTCGCGACCCAACCGGCGACGGTCGGGGCCAGCGCGTTGCCCACCGCTCAGATCAACGGCGTGGTGTGGGCGCAGATCACCGTCGGCAACACGGTCTATGCCACCGGCAGCTTCTCCAAAGCCCGCCCGTACGGCGTGACCGTCGGGGGCGCCGGCGAGGTGACCCGCAGCAACCTGCTGGCCTATGACATCACGACCGGCGTGCTCAGCCCGTCCTTCGTGCACTCGCTCAACGGCCAGGGCTTGTCCATCGCGGTGTCCAAGGACAACTCGACGCTCTACGTCGGCGGCGACTTCACCACCGTCGACGGCGTCAGCCACAACCGGTTGGCCGCCTTCACGATCGCCAACGGCGCGCTGGTCCCAAGCTTCGCGCCCAGCCTGAACTCCAGCGTGCGCGCGATCACCACCAGCGCCTCGGGCGTCTACGTCGGCGGTGACTTCTCGACCGCGAACGGATCCAGCCGGGCCCGCTTGGCCAGCTACACGCCGAGTGGCGCGCTCACCGCCTGGGCCCCGAACGCCAACGCCAGCGTCGCCGCGCTGACCCTCACGCCAAACGCGGCCAGCGTCATCGCCGGCGGCCACTTCACCACCCTGAACGGCACGGCGGCCCTCGGCCTGGGCTCGCTGTCAGCGACCAGCGGGGCCACCCAGGCCTTCGCCGCCAACCAAGTCATCCAGGACAGCGGCTCGGGCTCGGACATCACCAGCCTGACCACCGACGGCACCAACATCTACGGCGCGGGCTACTACTACACCCGGGGCGGCAACTTCGAGGGACGTTTCTCAGCCGACCCGACCAGCGGCGCCATCCACTGGATGAACAGCTGCCACGGCGACTCCTACAGCCTCTTCGTCACCGGCCAAGTGCTCTACAGCACCGGCCACGAGCACGATTGCTCCGACCTCGGCTGGTACTCCCAGGACAACCCGGCCGTCTTCACCGCGACCCACCACTTCTCGGTGGCCGAGACGACCTACCAGACCGGCACGTTGCGCAACGCCTTGTTCGGCGGCATGTACTTCAGCTTCAACGGCCAGCCGGACTCGACGCAACTCGACTGGTACCCGACGTACGCCGAGGGCACCTACACCGGGCAGTCCCAAGCCGCCTGGTCGCTGTCGGGCAACGCCAACTACCTCTCGGTCGGCGGCGAGTTCCCGAGCGTGAACGGCATCGCCCAGCAGGGCCTGACCCGCTTCGCGATGAAGGCGGTCAGCCGCAGCACCAGCGCCCCGGTCAGCGCGACCAGCCTGACCCCGGTCGCCGTCTCGCAATCCAGCGGCACGGCCCGGGTGCGGTTCCAGGCGACCTGGGACCGCGACAACACGACGCTGACCTACAAGCTCTACCGGGACGGCGTCACTACGCCGATCTACACCACGAGCTACAACTCCACCTTCTACGACCGTCCCGCCTTGGGCTTCCTCGACTCGGGCCTGAGCGTCGGATCGAGCCACACCTACAAGGTGATCGTCACCGATCCGGACGGGAACTCGTTGACCAGCGCGACGTCGAGCGCGGTCATCGTGGGCAGCGCGACGGTCGCCGGCTACTCGGCGGCGGTCAAGGCCGACTCGCCGTCCAACTTCTGGCCGCTCTCGGAGGCCGCTGGCAGCGCCAAGGCTTATGACCGCGGATCGTATGACGACCTCGCCGTGGGCAGCGCCGTCACCCTCGGGGCCAGCGGCCCGATCGCCGGCAGCACCGCGGCCACGTTCGCCGGCGGCGAGACGACGGTGACCAATCCGAACGGGCCGCCGACCACCATCACGAACAGCGTGGCGGGCTCGCCGGCCAACGGCACCGTCTCCAACTCGGCGTTCAGCCTGGAGGCCTGGGTCAAGACGACGAGCACGGCCGGCGGCGCGATCCTCAACGACGGGCTGTACGCCACCGGCGACAGCAACTCGATGGACCGGGTGCTCTACCTGACCCCGGCCGGCCAGCTGGCCTTCGGCGTGCAGAACAACCTGGCCTATCAGGCCATCACAACCTCGGGCTCCTACAACAACGGGGCCTGGCACCACGTCGTCGCCACCCTGAACGGCAGCGCCGCCACGCTGTACGTCGACGGCGCCGCGGTGACCTCGGGGACGATGACCGACAACTCGGTGTTCAAGGGCTACTGGCGGGTCGGCGGTGACGCGCTGGCCAGCGTCGGCCGCGACGGGACCGTGACGCCGATCTGGCCCGGCGGCGGGGCGAACGGCTACCTGGCCGCCAGCATCGCCGACGCCGCGGTGTACCCGGCCGTGCTGTCGCCGGCCCGGGTCGCCGCGCATTACTCGGCCGGCACCGGCGGGGTCGTCGTCAGCAACCAGCCGCCGACCGCGGCGTTCACGTCGGCCTGCGCCAACCTGGCCTGTTCCTTCAACGGCGCGGGCTCGACCGACTCCGACGGCTCGATCGCCAGCTACGCCTGGAACTTCGGCGACGGCTCGACCGGCACCGGGGTCGCGCCGGCGCACACCTATGCCGCGGCCGGCAGTTACCCCGTCACGCTGACCGTCACCGACAACCAGGGCGCCACTGGGACGACCGCGGGCACGGTGGCGCCGAGCGCGGCGGGCGGGGGCGTCACGACCTTCGCCGAGGACACGTTCAACCGGACGGTCGCCGGCGGCCTCGGCACGGCGACCACCGGCGGGGCCTACACCCTGAGCGGGACGGCGGCCGACCTCTCGGTCGCCCCCAGCGCGGCGAAGATAGCGCTGCCCGCGGGCGGTTCGGCCGGCGGCTACCTCGGGGCGGTGTCCTCGAGCAACACCGAGGTGACCACAAGCCTCGCGCTGAGCGGGCTGGCCAACGGAAACGGCTACTACGCCTACTTGTTAGGCCGACGAGTCAGCGCCACCGAGCAGTATTGGGGGCGCATCCGGGTGCTGTCGGACGGCTCGGTGCGGATCGCGGTCAGCAAACTGGACGGATCGAGCACGGAAGTGCTGATCGGCTCGGAGGTCACGGTCAGCGGCTTGACCTACACGCCGGGAACGGTGCTGAAGTT
>JAOPUY010000176.1 GCA_025963265.1 Frankiales bacterium
AAGACCCAGCTGGCCAAGAGCGTCGCCGAGGTCACCGGCTGTCGGCTGCTGCGACTGCAGTGCTACGAGGGCTTGGACGAGGCCAAGGCGCTCTACGAGTGGGACTACCGCAAGCAGCTGCTGCACATTTCCGCGCTCCAGGGCCAGAGGGCCTCCGACGGCTCCTCTGCCGACGAGACCTCGGCCGCTGAGGACGACATCTACTACGAGCGGATCATGCTGACACGGCCGCTGCTCGAGGCAATCCGCTCCGAGGAGCAGGTCGTGCTCCTGATCGACGAGGTGGACCGCCTTGACGTCGAGACCGAGGCCCTGCTGCTGGAGGTGCTGTCGGAGTTTCAGGTGTCCATCCCCGAGCTCGGCACCGTCAAGGCCCGCACCCGGCCCATCGTCTTCCTGACGTCGAACAACAGCCGCGACCTGTCCGAGGCGCTGAAGCGGCGCTGCCTATACCTGCACATCGGCTACCCGACCCGCGAGCGGGAGCGCGAGATCGTGCTGGCCCAGGTTCCGGGCATCACGGCCGATCTGGCCGACAAGGTCAGTCAGGTCGTCCGCTCGCTGCGGGCCCTGGACTTGAAGAAGAAGCCCTCGGTCTCCGAGACCCTGGACTGGGCCCGGATGCTGGTGTTGATGCAGGCCGCGGACATCGACGCCGAGCTGATCGCCGACACCCTCCCGGTGCTGCTCAAGCACCAGGCCGACATCGATCTGGCGACGAAGGAGTTCGGTGCCACTCCCTAGCGGCGCTCACTCCGCGAGGAAGCCGAGCACCGCGTCCAAGGCCCGGAAGTCGCTCGGTAGCGCGAAATGATCGACGCCCTTGAGCACGATTCGGCGCGCCCCGGGGATCGCCTCGGCCAGCGCCTGGGCGGGGCCGCCGAAATCCTCGCTCCCCTCGACGACCAGGGTCTTCGCCGTGATCGCGCCGACCTCGGCCAGGCTCGGGTTGGGGTGCTCGGTCGTGATGAACTCGGCCACCGCCTTCGGGTCGTTGCCGGCCGTGGCCGCCAGCCGGCTGATGACCAGCGCCGGGCCGCCGGTCGGCTCGACGCCGGAGCGAAGCGCTTCGAGGATGCCGCTCAGCTGACCGGCGCCGTCACCGCCATCGCCGCTGGCCGCTCGCGGAGACAGGCCGGCGTCGCCGACCCCCATCACCGCGATGCGGCTGAACAGTTCGGGGCGGCGCACCGCCGCCCGCAGCAACGCGAAGCCGCCGGCCGAGAAGCCGACGGCGTCGAGCTGGCCGTGCCGCTCGGCCTCGGCGATGATCAGGTCGGCGGCATCCGCCGAAGGGTCGCCCGATCGGCTGCCGTGCCCGGGCAGGTCAAAGGGCAGCGCGGTGCGGCCGGCGTCGGCCAACAGGTCCACCCAGCCCAACTGGACCCAGTTGTGCTCGAAGGAGGATCCGACGCCGTGCACGAGCAGGACGTCGTCGGGGCTTGCCTCAGTCACCATGCCGCGACGATAGCGCGCCCTCGGATCGCCCGACCAGCCGCGCAATCGGTTCGGAGCGCCCGATGATCCTCGCGACCGAAGGCCTCATCGAGGAGCTGCGGCAGATCGGGCTGCCCATCTCGGTCTCGGAAAAGCTCGACGCCGCCGCGGTGCTCAAGGTCGTCGACCTGGCCGACCGCGAGGCGGTCAAGAGCGGCCTGGGCGCCGTGCTGGTCAAGAACAGCGAGCATCAAAGCGCCTACGACGCGGTCTTCGACCTGTACTTCGCGCGCCGGGCGGCCGAGGCTGAGCGCGAGCAGGGCGCCGACGGCGATGGTGGCGACGGCGCGGACGGTGACGGCGCCGAGGACGGTGACGGCGGTCAGGCCGCGGGCGGTTTCGGCGACGGCGGAGGCGGCGGCCTGGACAGCCTGGACGACGCCTCGATCCGCCAACTGCTGATCGAGACCCTCGAGCAGGGCGATGAGTCCTCGCTGCTGCAGCGCAACCTCGCGCAGCTGCTGGTCGCCCGGCACGCCGCGATTCAGCCGGGCCGAGCGGTGGCCGGCACCTATTACCTCTTCCGCACCATGCGCGCGGTCAACCCCGAGGGCGTCGTGGTCGAGCTCGTGCAGCGGGCCGAGCAGAAGGCCTCGGGCCAGCCCAGTCCGGACGCCCACGGCCCGAGCGGCCCGGCCGGCAAGCCGGACCCGCTCAGCCGCCGGCTGCTGGTCGAGGAGTACGAACGGCGGATGGCCGCCTTCCAGCAGACCATCGAGTCCGAGATCCGCCGGCGGCTGGTGGCCGACCGCGGCGTCGACGCGGTCGCCAAGACGCTGCGGCGACCGCTGCCGGAGGACATCGACTTCCTCACCGCGGCCAACGCCCAGCTCGTCGGCATGCGCGAGATCGTCCAACCGCTGACCCGGAAGCTGGCCGCGCGGCTGCAGGACAAGCGCAAGCACTCCACTCGGGGCACGGTGAACTTCCGCAAAACCATGCGCACGTCGTTGTCGACCGGCGGCGTCCCCTTGGAGCTCCAGTACCACGCGCCGCGGCCGACCAAGCCCGAGCTCGTCGTGCTGGCCGACATCTCCGGCTCGGTCTCGGCGTTCGCCGCCTTCACCCTGCAGCTGGCCTACGCGCTGCGCTCGGAGTTCGCGCGGGTGCGCGGCTTCGTGTTCATCGACGGCGTGGACGAGGTGACCGACCTGCTCAGCGGGGCCAACGACGTCCTCGCCGTGACCACCGAGATCAACCGGCGCGGCCTAGGCGTCTGGCTGGACGGCCGCTCCGATTACGGCAACGCCCTGGACACCTTCTGGTCCAAGCACGGCCAGGACCTCAAGCAGCGCACCACGGTGTTGGTGCTGGGCGACTCCCGCACCAACTACCACGCGCCGCGGGCTGACATCCTGGCCAAGATCTCCCAGCGCGCGGGTCACCTGTTCTGGCTCAACCCCGAGCCGCGCCCGGCCTGGGACAGCGGCGACTCCGTGGTCGGGCAGTACGCCCGCTACTGCGACGCCGTCGTGGAATGCCGAAACCTCCGGCAGCTGCGTACGTTCATTGAACAGCTCGACTGAGCTCACCGAA
>JAOPUY010000179.1 GCA_025963265.1 Frankiales bacterium
ACGACGGACGGCTCGGACCACCCTCAGCTGGTAGGGGAGCTCGATCAAGTTCGCTGGGCCACTGGCCAGTTGGCGAGCCAGGTCCTCGGCCTCGGCCACGACGCGCTCGGCCGCTTCGGCCGAGGCCGTGGCCACCCAGCTCCAGGTCGAGGTCAACGTCAGGAACTCCTCCTGCGTGAGAAATTGCGAGTTCGGGATGACCGTCTCGGTGGCTGGTTCGTAGACGGCTTCGGCCAGTGGAGCCGGGGCCAGGGCCAGAGAGGGCTGCGGAAGTCCCAACACGCGTTGGTGCAGCACGTCCTCCCAGTTCGCCTCCGGCGGGTTGACGTTGGTCAGGATCGAGATGATGCCGCCCGGACGCAGGGTTCGGGCGATCTCGAGATCCGCGGCAGGTCGGTTGAACCAATGGAAGGCTTGGCCGACGAAGACCGCGTCCAGCCCGCCGGTGTCGGCCGGTATCGCCTCGGCGTAGCCGTCCACGGCCACTATCTCCGGGAGCGCGGCGCTGAGCACCGCGCGCATCTGCTCATCCGGCTCGAGCGCCGTCACCTGAAAGCCTCGTCCGAGGAGCACCTTGGTCAGCAAACCCGTGCCCGCACCCAGATCCAGGGCCCGTTCGATCCGCACCCCGCTCACGGCCCAGTCCACGGCGGCGGGCGGGTAGCCCGGACGGATTCGGTCGTAGATCGCGGCCCGGTTGCCGAACGACAGGGCCATTTCCCGCTGCGGTGCCTCACTCATGAGCCGAACCTACACCAGCAGTATTACGTTTAATCGAAAGATGAAACGCGTTTCAGTCTGCGCGGGCTTGGGAGCCGAGCTCCTGCAGAAAGGAGCGAGCCGCGGAGACGACCGCGTTGCGATCATGGGTGTAGACGTAGTCGTACTCATGGTCCGCGCCCGCCCGCGGCTGACCGCAGCTTCGACCCACGAACGCGGCCGCGTAGTGAGCGCTGCTGATAATCGTGATCCACTCGCGGCTGATGCGGCTGCGGGGGCGCGGCCGAGTGATCTGGAACCGCGGTTCCGACTGCGGAGTCGCGTCCTCGGCCAGGATCACGGTGAGGGCGTTGGTGCGACTGGGATTTCCGGGCTGCGGTTGGCCGCCGTGATCGCCGCCGGGCGGGGGCCAGGTCGAGAGCAGCACGCAAGCCTCATCAAGGGACGCGCTCTTGTGCTCGAGGTGCTGGCTGATGTGGCGCAGGTCAGATTGGCTCGCGCGCTGCGGCGTCATCGAGGCGGTCAACATCTCAAACGGCGTCGCGTCGGCCAGCGGGGTCAGTCGTTGCCGGAGCGGAATGAGGTTTCTCGGTGCGGGCACGGTTGTCGGCAACGGGCCGGGACGCCCGTATCGGTAGCCCTGGCCATAGGTGGCGCCGAAGACTCGGGCCAGTCGTTCGTGCGCCTCGGTCTCGATGCCCTCGGCCAAGATGACCGCCCCGGTCCGCTCCGCATACGCCCGCACAGCGGCGGTGATCGACGCGGTTTCCTGCTCCGGCATCGATTGGACCAGCCTCAGGTCGAGCTTGACGACGTCCGGCCGGAGAAAGGGCAACAGGGCCAGTGATGATTCCTCGGCCCCCACGTCGTCGAGGGCGACCCCCCACGAGTCCCGTCTGGCTTGATCGGTGGCGTGCAGGAGCGCGGTCACGTGGCCTTCCACGTCGCGTTCGACGATCTCCAAGATGACGCGGAGCTCGGTGCGAGCCCGCTCCAGCGCGGTTCTGAGGTGGTCCGGGCATTCGATCGCTAGTCCGGCCGGTTCCACGTTGATCAGCCAGGACAGGCTCGGATGCAAATCAGCGGCGGCGGCGGCCTGCATGGCGTGGGTGCGGCATAGCCAGTCGAGTTCGCCTAGCCGGCCGGCGTCCCGGGCCGCGGTCAGCAGCGCCGCGGGTTGCTCCAAAGGACTGCCGATGGGTCCTCGTGACAACGCCTCAAAGCCCACCACCGCGCCCGAGGCCAAGTGCACGACTGGTTGGAACACCGTCTGGACGGCCCGGTCGTCGATGACGGCGTCGATCGTCCACGTCGGCGCCTCGGCGCGGCCAGACCTGGTCTCACTCGCTTTTCCGCCGCCATTGGCGGGCGACGGCCCGAGCGTGCTGTCCGGGGACCCGGGCACAGATCGCAGCAGCCGTCTGGCTTCCAGGACCTCCAGGACGAGGTCCCGCGCTCGTAGTAAGGCCGAACGCTCGGCGTCGCTGAGGGTTCCGACATCGGGGGAGACCGCGCAGACCGTGCCCAGCACATAGCCGCCGCGGGCCACTAGGGGCGCGGCGGCGTAGAACCGCATTCGGGCTGCTTCACCATTCACCCACGGGCTGTCGGCCAGGAACCGGACCTGGCTCGCATCCTCGGTCACGAACAGGTCGCTCGCGCTGAGCGTCTCGAGCACGCGATGACACATGCTGAAGCAGCGGGCCGACACTGAGACTGGCTCGTGCTCATCGCCGTGCAGCGTCCACATTCGCTTCTCATCGAGAATGTTTATGGTGCAGTGCCGACTCTGGAGTTCGCGACAGACCTCGCGCAGAATCCGTCGTAGTTGCGGATCGGCGTACTGCCAAGCTTGCGGGCCGCTTAATCCGTAACGCGCGACCATGCGCTGCCGGGCCGACTCTTCCGCTTCGTGGGTGAGTAATTCCGTCATGGTGGCCATATCGGCCATGAAGTGATGGAAGACATAGACGAGGCGTCTAGATTCTCGGCTTGCTCATCAGCTAAGGCAATGGCTGGTAGTCGCTGGGGTGCCGAGCCTCGCGCACGCGGTCTAAGAGCTCCTGCTGAGAGCTGATTCCCAGTTTCCCGAACGCCGAACCGAGATGGCTTCGGACGGTGCTCTGGCTGAGGAACAAGCGCTCGGCCAGCGCGGGCGCGCGTTCGCCGCCCAGCAGGCGGGTGATGATCTCGAGCTCGCGGGTCGTGAGGCGACTCAGCCCGGGCAGCTCGTCCTCGGTCAGTCCCAGGGCGAGATCCCGGGCCAATCCGGAGATCGCGACGTCAGCCGCGAGCGTGCGCAGCACGCTCGCGAGATCGGCCGGCCGAGTTCCGCTCGCTCCGTCGATCGCGCCGAGCACCAGGACGAACGCGAAGCCCGCCCCGGCCAGCGGCAGCAGCAGCGCCTCGCCGGCGCTGATTGACGCGAGCGGGTTTCGACCCTCGGAACTATGAGCGCGCAGATGCAGGGCGACGCCGCCGTGGCTACTCGACGCCTCGGCTGCGGCAGCGGCCAGCGCCCCCCGATCCTCCTGGGCGATCAACGAGGTGAGAGGCATTCCGATGATCCGGTCGGACGCCGTGCCGAACACGGTCTCGGCGTCGCTGCTCACCTGTTCTAGCCGGAGATCTTGATCCAGCGTCCCCACCACCAACATGGTCTCGGGCCGCGTGAGGTAGGAGGCCCGCGGCATTGGCGGGGGTTCGTCTTCAGCTAGCAGCACAAGGGCGTATCTCGAGGGCGGTTCCTGAGCGAAGTGCCGAACCCACAGCGAGATCGGCAAGGCGTGACCGTCATCGCGAGCTATGAGACGCTGCGCCTCGAAACCCGTCAAGCGGCCTTGCGCGAACAAGGTCAACACCCCCGATGGGCAATCAGCCGTGTAATCCTCGAGATTGTGTCCGACTACGGCGCCACCAGAGGGGTCGAGGATTGTCGCGGCCGACGGGCTGGCGGCGATGATCCGCCGAGTCGGGACCTCGATCACCAATGACGGGGCGGGATCGGCGTCGACCAGCTGCCTCGCCCGTTCGGTCACTTCGTCTCGCATCTCGCGCTCCCTACGGGCCAATCCCGGCCAGGTTGGAATCCACGCTGCTACCAGCGAACGCTGTCATCATCCTGGCGATAGGTGACTTCGTCACGCGCTTCGCAGTTGCGTGCATAGCATCGCGCAACGGGTGAGGCGAATGAAGCATTGCCCAGCATTGCGCGTCCTGTTTGGACATTCTGTCCACGACGCCTGTGCTTCAGCGAAGTTCGCGGCCGCGGCGACTTGCCGCTCTAGCGTCCATCCCAGACGTCGCCCCGAACTAGATCGATCAACTCCTGTTGGGAGGACACGCCAACTTTTCCGAAGGCCGAGGACAGCTGGCTGCGCACGGTGCTCGGCGACACATACAGCTCCGCGGCGATCGCGTTGACTCGGTAGCCTCGTAGCAACCGGGCGACCACTTCGCGTTCGGCGGCGGAGAATTCCGCGAATGCCGCCACGGGTAACGGTTTTCTTCCTTGCTCGCCCGCCCCGAACGGAACCGGGGCGATTGCCGCCTGGCGTTCGGCGTTCCTTCTCGCCGTGATGTTCAGATGTGAGGCCATCGCGGCATTGCCATCAAGGGGGGTCACTCGCAGGACGAACCACCGTCGCTCCGTCGGCGAGGAGCACTCGTACTCCATGAAGCTCTGTTTCGACACGCGGTCCAGCACCCGCCGGATGCAGGCGGCCGCCTGGGCGGCCTCGCGGGAACCGGCTTGAGCCGAGCGCCGACAGACGTCCAAGTAGTTGACTCCGAGGCCGGACGAGCTGAGATTGCCGCCGTTCTCGATACAGAATCGACGCCAGGGCTCGTTCACGGCCACGATGGTCGCGTTCGCATCCATGATCACGGTGGCGTCGCCGAGGGCGTCAAGCACGTCCTGGGCGCTGATGTCGTCGAGACCGGGCTCTTGCGAATTTCCGAACACCCTGCTCCTCGTGTGAAACAGCCAATCGAGGAGGCGCTGCCCGGGCTGACACTCCGACTGCTGAACGTGCGTTCCGTTTGCTGTTCTCAAAGTCAAATGAGGGCTCACCTAGGCGTGCCCCTGATCGCTAGGTTACATAGGTCTTCCGGTGACGTTCGCCCCGCCCGCACAACGGTTCCCGCGCGGCGCCCGGCCGACCCGGACCAGAATCCTGGGCTGGCGCATCCACCTGGCCGCGGCGATGCCACGTCGGCCGAGGGGACCCAGCTGGAGTCGGTGGGCGGCGGAACGGTCGGCCGACGTCGTCGGCTGAAGAGGTCTTCCGGAGGGACCCAGGAGGGGGCGGTCCACCGGTGCGCCTCCTTGAATCATCGCTCATCACGCCACCGCCGGGCTTCGCCCGGCATTCACCGTCGACGCTATACAAGCCGCGGCCCGATTGCCTATGACCCCGGTGGGTTTTGGACACTACGTCTAAGCCGGTTTCGCTTGGCGGGCTCAGGCTTGCCGGACGAAAGGGGCGTCCGGTTCAGGCCCGCTCTTCGGCGATGGAGTTCCCGCCGTCGACGATGATCAGCTGTCCGGTGATGTAGGCCGCGGCGGGACTGGCCAAGAAGGCGGCCGCGGCCGCGACTTCGTCGGGGGTCGCGCTGCGCCCCAACGGCGTGCGCAATCCCTGCTCGTGCTCGTGCGGTGTTTGCGATCCCGTGGCGATCCAGCCTGGGGCCACGACATTGACGGTGATGCCTCGGTGGGCGACGTCGAGCGCGAGGGCGCGGGCGAGCCCGACCATCCCGGCTTTGGCGGCGGCGTAGATCGGATCGGCGCGCATGGCCATCACCGGGCCAGTGACGCTGGCGATCATCACGATGCGTCCGGCGTTGCCAGCCATGGCCGGCAGCGCCGCTTGCGTCGTGAGGAACGCGGTGTCGAGGTTGCGGGCCAGGCCGGCGTGCCAGGAGGTCAAGCTCAGCTCGCTCAGCAGGCCTTGCTCGGGGTTCGGGTCGGCCACCGACGTCATACCGGCGTTGTTGATCAGCACGTCGAGGTGGCTCCAGCGCTCAGTTGCGGTGGCAATGACGCTTGCGGCCTGGTGGGGGTCGGTTAGGTCGGCGACGACCCCGGCCGCGTCATGGCCGTTCGCCAGCAACTCAGTGACCCGCTCGTTGATTCGGTCGGTTGTGCCGGTGATGAGCACGGCGGCGCCCATTCGAGCCAGCATGGCGGCGGTGGCGTATCCGATCCCGGTCGGGCTGCTCGCCCCCGTGATGACAGCCACCCGCCCGGCGAGGTCGAATGGATGAACTGGAGTTCCGGTTGTGATGCGGTCACCTCCTGATAGCCGAAAGCGCTGCGGTTCCTGCTGAAACTGTGGCCCACGTGGGTACCTGCTTGCTCAACCTATAGCAACGGCGCCCGGCCGCCGCTTGATCACCCGTGAGCTGATGTCAGGTGATAATCGGGCGATGAGCGAGGACGCGGCCTGGACCGAATCGATGCCCGAGATCTATGACCGTTGCTTGGGCCCGGCGCTGTTCGCCCCGTTTGCGGCGCGGATCGCGGCGATGGCGGCCGCGCTGAGCCCATCCCGCGTGCTTGAGATTGCGGCTGGCACCGGCGTCGCCACCGCGGAGCTGGTCCGGGCCTTGCCGTCGGCCTCGATCACGGCCACGGATCTGAATCCGGCGATGGTCGCCTGGGCCGCGCAACGGGTCAGCGGGCCGGTCTGGTTAACGGCCGACGCCGAGCGGCTCGACTTTCCGGACGACTCGTTCGACCTGGTCGTGTGCCAATTCGGCGTGATGTTCTTCCCCGACAAGCCGGCCGCGTTCGCGGAGGTCGCTCGCGTGCTCGCGCCGGGCGGGGTCCTGCTCTTCACCGTGTGGGACGCAGTGGCGGGATCGGACTTTCCCGCCGCATTGGTCGCGGGCCTGGCCAGCGTGCTGCCGGTGGACCCACCGGACTTCATCGTGCGAGTCCCGCACGGTTATTCAGACGTCGAGAGGATTCGAGCTGATCTCCTCGCCGGCGGGCTGAGCGCCGTGGCGGTCGACCGCGTGGTGCTGCGCGGACGCGCTGCGTCGGCCCAAGTGCTGGCTGACGGTTATTGCGGTGGGACGCCGCTCCGGTTCGCGCTGGAACGGCGTGGGTCATTGGCCAGCCTGACCCGCGACATCGGGGCGGAGATGACTCGAAGGCTAGGAAGCGGGGAAGTGGCGGGCGACCTGATCGGCTTGGTCGTCACCTCGATCAGGTGAGGTGAACGCATACTGTGAGTTCGACGCTCAGCGCCGGACTGACTCCCAAGCGCTGAGGAGACACTTTCGGCTGCACGCGGCCGGGACCCGAGACGGGGGAGATCGGCGGTGGCGCTGACCATCCGTGATGTCGCGGACGCCGCAGGGGTATCCGCGGCGACCGTGTCTCGAGCCCTGCGTGGGCTCTCGAACGTCGAACCCGCCACGCGTGACCGGATCGTCGCTATCGCCCGTGAGATGAATTTCTCGGTGTCGCCGGCGGCGTCCCGGTTGGCCACCGGGCGCACCGGGACAATCGGAATCGTTACCCCGTTCGTGGATAGTTGGTACTTCAGCCAGATCTTCGCCGGGGTCGAGGAGGTGCTGAAGCCCTTCGACGTCGACCTGCTGCTGCACACGACCCAGCCCCGCGACCCGTCCGGCCTGCCTGGCGCGCACGTGCGCATGCGCCGCCGCGTCGATGGGGCACTCGTGATCGGTCTGGCCGCCGATAGCGACGAGCTGACGGCGATGTCGGCGATGGACATGCCGGTCGTGCTGCTGGGCTCGCGCTCGCCCGGCATGGCGAGCGTGTCGATCGACGACCGGCTCGGCGCGCGCATTGCCGTGAGCCACTTGGCCGAACTCGGGCACGAGCGGATCGCCCTGATCAGCGGGCGTCGCCTGCCCGCCGTGTTCCTGCCCGAAAACGACCGTCTGGCCGGCTACCTCGACGTGCTGAGCGCCCGGCAACTGCCGGCGGACAAGTCGCTGCGGGAGATCGGGCTGTTCACCGCGCCGGGCGGCGAGCACGCCATGGACGCGCTGCTGTCGCGGCGCCGGCCGCCGACCGCCGTTTTTTGCATGTCGGACGAGATGGCCTATGGCGCTCTGCGCGCCATCGCCCGGGCCGGCCTCGCGGTCGGAGGCAACAAGGCCGCCGGTGAGATCGCGGTCATCGGGTTCGACAACCACGACCTGTCTGGCCTGTTCGACCTGTCTACTGTGGGCCAACCGGTGCGGGAACTCGGCCGATCCGCCGCCCAGTTGCTGATGAGCCACGTCGTCGGCTCACCCACCACCGAGGTGCGGATCGTCCCCACCGACCTGCATGTTCGGGGCAGTACGACCCCCTGAATTCCGGGGTCGCCCCCGGCGTCGGCATCGGTAACGAGTCCGTAACGTTTCGCCGCCAAGGGTTACCCGTTCTATGACGTCTGCCACACACTCGTGCAACCGCTTGCATGGCGAGACGATCAGGAAGGAACTCGATGAGACGAACAGGCATGGCCGTTTCGGTCGGCGCGGTCCTCGCGCTGGTGGTGGTAACCGGCTGCTCGAGCGACAAGAGCAGCAGTTCCAAGGCGGCGCCGTCGACGACGGCGGCAGCGCTGAGTGGCGCGTGCGCCCCGTTCCAGCAGTACGCCGGGCACAGCGGCAAGACCGTCACCATTTTTGGGTCGATCCTGAGCCCCGAGTCGGACTCTCTCAACAAGTCCTGGGCGACGTTCGAGACCTGCACCGGGATCAAGATTCAGTACACCGGCTCCAACACCTTCGAGTCGGACCTCCCGGTGAAGGTCAACGGCGGCAACGCCCCGAACCTCGCCATCATCCCGCAGCCCGGTTTGCTGGCCCAGATGGTCCAGACCGGCGCGGTCAAGAAGCCACCGGCCGGAACCGTTGCCAACGAGGACAACTGGAACGCGGCCTGGAAGTCCTACGGCTCGGTCGACGGCACTTTTTACGCGGCTCCGATGAGCGCGAACATGAAGACGCTGGTCTGGTACTCGCCGAAGTACTTCAGCGCGAACGGACTCACGGTTCCGAAGACGTGGGCCGACCTGATGTCGCTCTCGACCACGATCGCATCGAAGATGACCGGCGCCGCCAAGCCGTGGTGCGGTGGCATCAGCTCGGGAACGGCCAGCGGCTGGCCGGCGACGGACTGGCTGGAAGAGGCCGTCCTCAGCACCTATGGCGGACAGGTCTATGACGACTGGATCAGCCACAAGGTCACGTTCAGCTCCGCGCAGATTCAGGCGGCCATGGGCACGGTTGCCAGCTACATGCAGAACCCGGCCTGGGCCAACGGCGGGTACGGCAACATCAAGACGATCTCGACCACGACGTTCCAGAACGCTGGTCTGCCGATCCTGAAGAACCAATGCGCCCTGCTGCAGCAAGCCTCTTTCTACGAGGCCCAGTGGCCCAAGGGGACGACGGTGAGCCCGACCGGCGATGTCTTCGCCTTCTACCTGCCACCGGTCAACCCGGCGATCTCGACCCCGGTCGAGGGCGGCGGCGAGTTCGTGACCGCGTTCGCCGATGACGGTGCCACCCAGGCCGTGCAGAACTACCTGTCCAGCGCGGCGTGGGCCGACAGTCGCATCAAGATCGCTCCGGGCTGGGTCTC
>JAOPUY010000218.1 GCA_025963265.1 Frankiales bacterium
CGCCCCGAGCAACGCGCCGAACCAGGCGCTGGTCATCTCAGCACCCGCGGTTCCTCCGGGAGCCGGCCGATCCGCAGCATGATCCGATAGGCGAGTAGGCAGACTGCGGCGCCGACGGCCAGCAGCACGACACCGCTGGAGGTGTTGAAGGCCTGCAAGGTGGTGGGCTGGGTGCCCAACATCAGCAGCACCAGCCAGGGCGCGCCGACGGCCAGCCGGGCCGCGTTGACCGTCCAGCCCTGGCGGGTCTCCAGCTCGGAGCGGGTGCGGGCATCGGCCCGCAGCAGCTCCGAAAGCGTCCGCAGCACCGAACCGAGATCGGTGCCCCCGACTTCGCGGGCCACCCGCAACGTCTCGCACACCCGGTCGCCGACTGGATCGGCGAGCTCGGCCTTGAGCAGGTCCAGGCACTCGGCGAACCGACCGCTAGCCCGATAGGCCGCCGCGAAACGAGCAAACGGCGGGCGCATCGTCTCCGGACCTCGCGCGGCCAGGGCGGCCACCCCCTCGGGCAGCGACATGCCTGCCCGCACGGCGGACGCGAGGTTGTCGATCGCCTCGGGCCACATCTCCCGCAGCGCGATCTGGCGACGCTGCCGAAGCCGCTTGACGACCGCCACGGGCAGGAAGAAGGCGAAGACCGCGAAACACACCGCGATCGCCACCGTGTCGGTCAGCAGCTGAACCGCCAGCAACGCCAGCACGGCGCACCCGCATTGGATCGCTGACAACTGTCCCGAGGTGACGCCGCGGACCGCGGCCTGTTTGAGCAATTCCTCGCGGCTGGCCGCCCAACTGGCTCGCCGGGCCGAGCGAGCCGGCGCCCGCGGCCCGCTGCGCCAGACGAGCAGCAGTCCCAGGCCGCCGACCAAACCCAGCAGCGCCCCCACGTCACCGTCCTCCAAACTGACGGGTGTCCTGCAACAGCTCCGCGAGCTCGACGCCGCTGGCGGCGTACCGCTCGGGATGCGGCGGATAGCCGTCGGCGCGCCGCAGCATTCCCTGCTGCGTGCTGAAGATGTCGGAGGTCTCGATGACCTCGCCCTCGGTCCGCCCAGTGACGGCGACGACCTCGCGCACGTGGCGCTGTCCACGCTGATCGGTTCCCAGGTGCACGACCAGGTCGACGGCGCTGGCCACGGTCGGCACGACGAATGCAGCACTGATGTTCTCCCCGGCCAGCAAGGGCAACGTGCACATCTTGACTAGTGCCTCCCGCGCTGAGTTCGCGTGCAGGGTGCACATGCCGGGCAAGCCCGAGTTCAAGGCGATCAGCAGATCTAGGCACTCCTCCTGGCGGACCTCGCCGACGATGATCCGGCTCGGTCGCATGCGCAGGGCCTCTTTCACCAACCGCCGCAAGGAGATCTCGCCCGTGCCCTCGAGATTGGGCTGGCGGGTCTGCAGAGCGACCACGTCGGGCACCGGGACCTGCAATTCGAAGACCTCCTCGCAGGTGATCACCCGTTCACCAGACGGGATCGCCGCGCATAGCGCGTTCAGCATCGTGGTCTTCCCCGCCTGGGTCGCGCCGGAGACGAGCACGTTGAGCCCGGCCGCCACCGACGCCTCAAGAAAGCGGGCGGCGTGATCGGTGACCGAGCCCAGCCGCACCAACTCGGCCAGACCGGAGACGCTGATGACGAACTTCCTTATATTCACTGCCATATGTCGGCGGGTGATGGACGGGATCACGACGTGCAGACGCGAGCCGTCCGGTAGCTGGGCGTCGACGAACGGGGTGCTCAAATCGAGCCGGCGACCCGAGACTCGCAGCATCCGCTCGACTAGGTCGGCGACTTGGTCGTCGGTCAGGATGACGGTCGTCAACTGCGATCGGCCGCGCCGGGCGATGAAGACCCGGCCGGGCTCATTGATCCAGATCTCTTCGACCTCCGGGTCGTCGAGGTAAGGCTGCAGCGGTCCGAAGCCCGCGACCTGGTGAAATAGTCGCCCGGCCGCAGTCAGCGGATCGCCCAATGGCGGCAGCGCAGACATCGCGGCCCGGTCCTGATAGTCCGACAGCACCTCTGCGATCAGGCGTCGAGTGGCATCGGGGTCCAGCACCGGGTCAAGCGAACGGCGGCGCACGAGTTCTCGGAGTTCGCCCTCCACGATGGCGATCGCGGTCGCCGCCGCTGGTGTGGCTGCCGCAGTCGTGGCTGCCGTTGTCGTGGCTGTCGCCATCGGAGCACCGTTTCCTTCCCCGCGAGCCGGTGTGTGAAACCGCAGCTTAGGAACGAAACGGGCCGGGTGGGGCCACTTTTCCAACACTTGTGGACAACTTCGCCAAAGAACTACCGAGCGGGATATCCCTTACCGCATATGGCTGCAGACAGTAACGGCGTCGCGTTCAGCGTCCCCGCCCGCTGGCAAAATCGTCCACCTGGACGAGTTCGAGCACGGCACCGCGCTATGGCAGCCGCAAGAACGTCCACCTGGACGAAAATGAGGGAAGCGGGCGGAAGCGGGGACGCGGGGAACGCGGAAGCGGGGGGAAGCGGGCGGAAGCGGAAGCGGGGGCGGAGCGGGAGCGCGCCGCCGGCGGGTCGGTTGGCTCAGTAGCCGACGTCGGATTGCGGGACCGGCGGCGCCCCGCCGTAGCCGCCGCGCTGACGACGCTGAGAGTCGGCCTCCACCAGGTGGTTAAGCTCCTGCTGCACCTCATCGGCTCGCGGCACGTTGACCAGCGTCTCCTGCCCGTGCTCCCCCGCCGACTCGATCGTCAGCGAGCCCGAGCGCACGATCCGGTCCCAGATCGACTGCCGGTAGGCGACGTCGCTGATCCGAGCCAACGGGATGTCGCGTCCGACGTGGTTGAGCACCCCGCGTCGGATCAGCACGCGATGAGTGGTCATCACGTAGTGGGTCGAGCGCACCCTCACGACGGGGATGAGCACCAGCCAGATCAGCAGCACGACGGCGATCACCGGGATGGCGATGACCGACGCCTGCCAGCTGCCGTGGTGGTCGGTCGAATCCGGCAAGAAGGCCGCCGCGACACCGCACAGCGCGCAGATGACGATGAAGAAGAACACCGCGGGCACCAACGTGATCCAGTGCGGGCGCAGGTGCTCGACGACTTCCTCGTCCGGCGCCAGCAACTTCTCGGGATAAGACACCTGACAGCTCCTTAGGGGCACTGGACAGCACTGGCAAACGGCCCGGCGAACTCGCTCCGTACGGCAGAGATTAGCCGGAACCCGCCCGCAGGTGGGTGACATCGCCCGCAGTCAGCGGCCGCGGCGCCTCTTCGCCGGCGACGAGCACCACCAGCCGTCCCTGGGCGTCGATGTCGAGGGCCTGGGCCGGAACCGAGCCCGAGGCCAACTCGAGCGTCACCGGGGAGCCGATCGTCGAGCAGGCTTCGCGGTAGCGGAGCAGCAGACCGGTGGCCACGACGTCGCCCGCCGCGTCCTGCCATTGCTGGTAGATGCCGTCGAAATGGTCGAGCAGGCCGGCCGCCAGCGCGGTCCGGTCGGTCGAGCAGCCCTCGATCGCCAGCGACGTCGCGGTTGGGACCGGCAACTCCGCCGGTTCGGTGGAGACGTTCACGCCAAGCCCGACCACAGCCGCCGCCATCCCGCCGCCGGCCCCCGCGCCGGCCACTTGGACCAAGATGCCGGCGACCTTGCGTTGGTCGGGCCCCAGCAG
Source organism: Frankiales bacterium (assembly GCA_025963265.1). GTDB lineage: Bacteria > Actinomycetota > Actinomycetes > Mycobacteriales > Jatrophihabitantaceae > Jatrophihabitans_A. The sequence continues at coordinate 3,655 of JAOPUY010000218.1, forward strand.
CAGGTCGTTGGGCCATTTGAGCCACGGTTGCGCGTCGGCGCCGCCCGGCGAGGCCGCCACCGCCTCCCGCAGGGCTAGTCCGGCCAGCAAGGGCAACCACCCCCACAGCGCGATCGGGACGCGCGGCCGCAGCAGCATCGAGAGGGTCAATCCGGCGCCTGGCGGCGAGGTCCAGGTGCGATCTAGCCGTCCCCGTCCGCCGTGCTGGTACTCCGCCACCCGCACGAATCCGTCGGCCACAGCGCCGTCCACCGCGGCGGCCAGCAGGTCGGCGTTGGTCGAGCCGGTCTCAGCGACGCACTCGACCTCCCAGCGCGGCCCGATCAGGGCACGAAGCGCTTTCGGGTCGATCGGCGTGCGGGAGTCGGCTGAGGTCACGTTCGCCATTATGGGCCTGTCCGGCCCGGGTCGCGCCACCCTGACTCGACGCGCGCGCGGAGATAGGGCGCGAGGTCAGTCACTTCGGCGCGACGCGGCGGACGCGCCCGACTAGGCTCCCCACTCATGACTGCAGAGACCGTCGGAGAACCGAACCCGCAGACCGACCCGCACACCACGGCCGGCAAACTCGCCGAGCTGGAGCGCCGTTACGACGAGGCGGTGCACGCCGCGGCGGCCAGCGCCGTCGAGAAGCAGCACGCCAAGGGCAAGAAGACCGCCCGCGAGCGAGTGGCGATGCTGCTGGACGAGGGCTCGTTCGTGGAGTTCGACGAGCTGGCCCGGCACCGTTCAGTGGCCTTCGGCCTGGAGAAGAACCGCCCGCTGGGCGACGGCGTGGTCACCGGCTACGGCACGGTCGACGGCCGCCCGGTCTGCGTGTTCAGCCAGGACGTCACCATCTTCGGCGGCGCGCTCGGCGAGGTCTACGGCGAGAAGATCGTCAAGGTCCAGGACTTCGCCCTCAAGACCGGCTGCCCGCTGATCGGGATCAACGAGGGCGGCGGCGCGCGGATCCAGGAGGGCGTCGTGTCCCTGGGCCTGTACGGCGAGATCTTCTACCGCAACGTGCAGGCCTCGGGCGTCATCCCGCAGATCTCGCTGATCATGGGCGCGGCCGCCGGCGGGCACGTCTACTCCCCCGCCCTGACCGACTTCGTGGTGATGGACGACAAGACCTCGCAGATGTTCATCACCGGCCCCGACGTCGTCAAGACCGTCACCGGCGAGGACGTCACCCTCGAGGAGCTGGGTGGTGCGCGCACGCACAACACCACCAGCGGCAACGCGCACTACCTCGGCGCGGACGAGGACGACGCGATCGGCTACGTCAAGTCGCTGCTGTCCTACCTGCCGTCGAACAACCTGGACCCGGTGCCGGTGTTCGACACCGAGGTGACGGACGTGGTCGACGAGTCGGACGAGTTCCTGGACACGTTCATCCCCGACTCGGCCAACACGCCCTACGACATGCACGAGATCATCGAGCACCTCGTCGACGACGGCGAGTTCCTCGAGGTGCAGGCGCTGTACGCGCCCAACATCCTGGTCGGCTTCGGCCGGGTCGAGGGTCGCAGTGTCGGCATCGTCGCGAA
>JAOPUY010000252.1 GCA_025963265.1 Frankiales bacterium
CCCGGCGAGTGGCGCACGCTCGGCCTGTTCGCCGCTGAGGACTCAACCGATCTCGAGCAGACTCTGGCCTCGATGCCGCTGCGAGTCTGGCGCAAGGACGAGGTCACCCCGCTCGGGCGGCACTCCAACGACCCCGGACCCGGACGGACCGCCGTCGACCTGGCCGAGGACGAATTCTTCACGACCTTCCTGCTCACCGTGCCCCCCGCCGCCAACGGGGCCACTGTTGACGCGCTCACCCAGCGCGAGGCCGAGCGGACCCGCGAACTGGCCGACGAGGGCCAGTTGATCCGACTCTGGACGCTCCCCGGTCACGGCCGAAACCTCGGCCATTGGCAGGCCGCAGACGCCCAGGGGCTGCAAGCCAGCCTGCAGTCGCTGCCGATGGCCGAGTGGCTTCGGATCGAGACCGTGCCCTTGACGCGACACCCCAGCGATCCAGCCGCAACAGCAGGGGCGGACCCGACGGACTAGCCGATGAAGGCGGCGATCGGTTGTCCGATCTCGACGATGTAGGTCGAGAGCATCACTCCGGTGTCGGGCCCGAGGTCAGTCGCGTTGTGCGGGACGCGGAGGGGGATGAGAAACCCCTCGCCCGCGTGCAGTATCAGAGTGGGGTGGTCTTGGATTTCCATTTGCACCGTGCCGGCGACGAGGTAGCCGACCTCCTCCCCGGGATGGGTGTGCCAGCCCGATGCCACCCCGACCGGGATCTCGGTGCGGACTTGGACCATCTCGCGGCCGGGGGTCGACAGCGGTCCGCGCTGGACTTCGGTGCGCTTGAGAGTGGCGGCGAGCGCGTCGGCTGGCTGAGCTTGGTCGTCGGTGTCGGATGGCATGGTTGGTCCTCGGGGGTCGTCCCGGTCTGGGGCCTACGCGGTGCCCAGGCCCGCACGCAGGAACAGGGTCGCCTGATCGATGGCGGCGCGAGCGGCGCGGGTCTGGCTGAGGGAGTTCAGCAGCATGAAGTCATGGACGGTGCCGTCGTAACGCACGGTCGTCACCGCGACGCCGGCTTCGCGGAGCTTGGCGGCGTAGGCCTCACCCTCGTCGCGCAAGACGTCGGCCTCGTCGACGAACACCAAAGCCGGCGGCAGGCCAGCGAGCTGTTCGAGGCTGGCTTGATTCGGCGAGGCGGTGATCTCGCCGCGCTGGCTTGCGTCGGGGGCGTAGGCGTCCCAGAACCATTCCATCGCCGCGCGGCTCAGGTAGTACCCGGCGGCGAACTGGTCGTAGGAGTCGGTGTTCATGGCCCCGTCGGTGACCGGGTAATAGAGCGACTGCTGCACGAACCTCACGTCGCCGCGCTGCTTGGCCATCAGCGCGAGCGCGGCGGTCATGTTGCCGCCGACCGACTCGCCGGCGACGGCCATCCGGGTTGCGTCTAGCCCGTGCGCCGCGCCCTCGCGGGTGATCCACTGGGCGGTGGCATAGCCCTGCTCGATGGCGATTGGGTAATGCGCTTCGGGCGAGGGGGTGTACTCGACGAACGCGACCGCGGCGCGGGCTCCCACCGCGAGCTCGCGTACGAGCCGGTCGTGGGTGGCGGCGTTGCCGAGGATCCAACCGCCGCCGTGCATGTACACGACGACCGGCAAGGTGCCGGTTGCTCCTTGCGGCCGCACGATTCGCACGCGCACGTCGCCGACCGCGGCGGGCACGGTGACCCACTCCTCGTCGACCGGCAGCTTGTCGACCGGAGCGGCCTGCAACGAGTCGAGAACTTTGCGAGCGCCTTGGGGGCCGAGGTCAGAGAGAAAAGTGGGACTCGCAGTGGCCTCGGTGAGCTCTCGGGCGGCTGGTTCGAGAACGATGCTGGGATGGACGGACATGGCGAAGCTCCCATCGAATCGGGGTCATTTGCTATCGGGGTCAATTGCTATCGGGGCTATTTGTTATCGGGGTTATTTGTTAAGGAAGGCGAGCAGTTCGCGGTTGACCTCGGCGGCATGCGTGACGCACATGACGTGAGGTCCACCCTCGATCTCGACGTACTGGGCGTCGGGGAGCGCTGCGTGCAGGCGCCGGCCCTGGCCATCGACCGACAGGATGCGGTCAGCGGTGCCGTGCAGGATCAGAGTGGGGACGTCGATGCGTTTGATGTCGCCGACGAAGTCATCGAGCCAGGTTCGCGGGCAGGCCCAGGTCGCGTACGGTGACGCGTCTGCACCGGCGTCCCAGGCGGCCCGCACGGTTTCCTCGCTGACCCGTTGGCCGAGGTAGTCATCAAGGTTGAGGAAGTTCGCGAGCAGGCCCGTCCACCAGGCGAATCGGTCGTCCAGGATGGCCTGCTGCACGTCGTCGACGCCGGCCGAGTCGACCCCGTTGGGGTTGTCCTCGGACTTCGCGAACGACGGGGCGAGGCTTTCGATGAACACGAGGCGCTGGAGCCGGTCGGTGCCGTACTTTCCGACGTAGCGGGCCTGTTCGCCAGTCCCGAGGGAAAACCCGATCAGGGTGGCATCGCGCAGATCTAATTCGGTCAGCAGCACGTTGAGGTCGGCGGCGAGCGTGTCGAAGTCGTAGCCCTCGGTGGGCCGGCTTGACCGGCCAAAACCGCGGCGGTCATAGGTGATCACCCGATATCCAGCGGCCAGCAGGGGGTGCACCTGCGGCTCCCACGAGCGGCTGTCCAGCGGCCAGCCGTGCAGCAGCACGACCGCCGGCCCGTCTCCGTGGTCTTCGTAGAACAACTCGATCGGGGTCGTGTTCTCGCGGCCGACAGTGACGGTGCCCATGGGGTCTCCTCGGGGAGGAATGACTGATATGGACGACCCTGCCGACGATTCCGCGACCGGGCCAGGCCCGCTGGCCGGAGAAGAATTCCGGCTAGCCCTACCGGCAGTTGAGTGGCACGCTGGGAGCATGAGCCGATGCCGCGTTCGGTGCTCGTCGTGGGCGACGAGACACGGCAGCGTCGTGCTGCGCGACCTCACTGAGGGCTGACCGGCGATGGCGGGCGTCGTCGCGCCACCGGCTCTGCGCGTGTCGATCGGCGAGGACGATGTGCTGCTGCGAGAAGGCATCGCCCGAATATTGAGCGCGGCCGGCCTGGACGTCGTGGCGCAGGCCGGGGACGCCGACGACCTGGTGCGCAAAACGCTCGCGTACCGACCCGACGTCGCGATCGTCGACGTCCAGATGCCTCCTCGTCGAGAGGACGACGGCCTGCTCGCCGCGGTGAACTTACGGCGACGCCTGCCTCAGCTTGGCGTGCTGATCCTCTCTCAGTACTGCGAGCCCGCGTTCGCCGTGCAGCTGATCGGCGACCGACCCGAGGGCGTCGGGTACCTGCTCAAGGACCGGGTCGGCGACGTCGGGACGTTCACCGACGCCCTGACCCGCGTCGCATCGGGTGGGAGCGCGTTGGACGCTGAGGTGATTCGGCGGATGCTGGGCCACCGCGCGCCCAGCGATGCGTTGCGGCGCCTGACTCCGCGCGAGCAGGCGGTCCTCGCGGCGATGGCCGAGGGCAAGTCGAACCTCGGCATCGCCCAGTCGCTGTTGATCTCGCAAGCCGCGGTCGAGAAACATGTGACAGTCATCTTCCGCAAACTCGCGATCACTCCGGTGGCCACTGAGCATCGACGGGTTCAGGCCGTGCTGATGTTCCTGCGGCAGGGCCCTAGCCGGCAATGACCCGGGACACCCAACAGGAGTTGCGCCACACCCGCAGCGAACTCCAGGCACTCGCCTCCGAACAAGCTGCGCTGCGATCGGTCGCCGAACTCGCCGCCCAGGACGCGCCAGCCAAGGACGTGCTCGCCGCGATCGCCCGCCAAGCCGCTCAGCTGGCCGGCGTCGACTTCAGCACCCTGCTGCGCTTCGAACCCGACGGCTCCACCGAAATCGTCGGACTCGACGGCGCCCCGCCCGGCGTCGCGCTCGGCCTGCGCGCGCCCGGCACCGGCGACGGCGCCGTCCAACGAGTCTGGCGCACTGGTCAACCCGCCCGAGTCGACAACCTGGCCGCCATGTCCGGTCACTGGCCCCAGGTCGCCCACGGGCACGGGTTCACGACGAGCGCGGCCGTCCCCATCCTGATCCACGGCACCCTGTGGGGGGCGCTGGTCGTCGTCGGCCGGGACGAGCCGCTCCCGACCCAGATCCACACCCAGCTGACCAGCTTCGCCGAACTCACCGGCGCTGCCATCGCCGCCGCCCAAGGCCGCCGCGAACTCCAGCAGCTCGCTGACGAACAAGGCTCGCTGCGCCGGGTAGCCGAACTCGTCGCCCGCGGCGCCGCCCTGTCGGAGGTGTTCGCGGCCGTCGCCCTAGAGGCCTCGCACGTGCTCGGCGACCTGGCCGCGGCTCTGCTGCGCTACGACGTCGACGAAGCCGTCACCGTCGCCGTCAACAGCCCCGTGCCACTCGGCCGTCCGATAACGACTGCGACGGGCCCGATGTTCGCGGCGATCGGGCGGCGCGCCGGAGTGCTCGTGCCGATCACCGTCGAAGGGCGGGTGTGGGGAATCCTCGGCGCCAGCTCACCGACGGCCACACTCCCCAATGGCGCCGAGGATCGGCTGAAGCCCTTCGCCGAACTCCTCGCAGCGGCTATTGCCAACGCTGAGAACAAGGACAAGCTCACGGCCTCCCGGGCCCGCGTCGTCGCCACCGCCGACGAGACCCGTCGCCGCCTGCAACGCGACGTCCACGACAGCGCCCAACAACGCCTCATCCATACCATCATCGCCCTCAAGCTCGCCAAAGAAGCGATCGCCACTGGCGCAACTGCGGCTGAGTTGGTCGAGGAAGCCCTCCAGAACGCCCAACGAGCGAACACCGAACTCCGCGAGGTCGTGCATGGCATCCTTCCGGCCGCTCTCACCCGTGGCGGTCTGCGCGCCGGGATCGAGTCGCTCATCTGCGACTTCCCCCTTCCCGTCGAGCTCGAGGCCGAGGTGCCGAGGCTGCCAACCGACATCGAGACGACCGCGTACTTCGTCATCGCCGAAGCACTCGCCAACGTCGTCAAACACGCCCACGCCACCACCGCGAAAGTGACCCTCGCGGTCACCGGCGGTCACCTCGACATTGAGATCCGCGATGACGGCGCCGGCGGCGCAAACCCCCGACTGGGCTCCGGACTCATCGGACTGCTCGACCGAGTCGAGGCCGCGAACGGAAGCCTGGTCATCGCCAGTTCCGCCCAAGCGGGCACCACCGTGCACGCGAGACTTCCCCGCCGCCCTCTCGCCAATCCTCCCCCGACTAACGAACGGCTCCCCTGACTAAGCGAGGCGAATGCTCAGGCCGCAGGGCTCATTGCGCCGTGGTGCGGGCGACGGTAGCGTCAGCCGCGTGAAGACCCAGCATCCGTGCGTCGCGCGGCGTTACCTGGATCTTCACCATCTGGCCAGCTCGCTCTGTCGCGGCTGACCGCTCCCGGCCCGCCTCGCACCGGTCTGCTCTGCCGTGAAGACCGGCCGCGCGATGGTCGACGCGATCGCGTCGACGGCCCACCTGGCCCGGTCGCCCGACCCCCGGTCGCCCCACCCCGGTCGCCGGAGCGCCGACCTCGACCCCCACCCCGGCACCAACCCCAGAATCGGAGAACCAGCATGTCCGTCCGCACCGAGGTCCTAAAGGCAAACGAGGACTACGCCGCGTCCTTCGGATCAAAATCCGAGCTGGCCTTGCCCCCGGCCCGCGGCTTCGCGATCTTGACCTGCATGGACGCACGACTCGACCCAGCCAAGTACGCCGGGCTCAGCGAGGGTGACGCGCACGTCATCCGCAACGCCGGAGGCCGCGCCAGCGACGACGCCATCCGCTCCCTGGTCATCTCCTACAAGCTCTTAGGCACCAAAGAGTGGTTCGTCATTCACCACACCAACTGCGGCATGGAGTTCTTCACCGACGAAGTCATCCGCGACCTGCTGGCCAAGAGCCTGGAAACGGCGACGCTGGACGCCGACGGCTTCCACGACGTGGGGACGGGGCCGGGCTCAACCGAGGCGGCCTACATCGACTGGCTGACGATCGGCGACAACGGCCAGAGCGTGCTGGCCGACGTCACGCGGATTCGGAAGCATCCCCTCGTGCCGAGCGCCATCCCCATCTACGGCTACATCTACGACGTCACGACCGG
>JAOPUY010000312.1 GCA_025963265.1 Frankiales bacterium
GCGCGAGGGCTTTGAGACGGCGGTCTTCCTGCTGGCCGCGTTCAACGAGAGCGACAGCCCGACGACGGCCGGCGTGGGGGCGCTGCTCGGCATCCTGGTCGCGGTCGGGCTCGGCTACGCGATCTACCGCGGCGGCGTCAAGCTGAACCTGTCCAAGTTCTTCCGCGCCACCGGAGTCGTGCTGGTGCTGGTGGCGGCCGGCCTGGTGGTGAGCGCCTTGCACACCGCCCACGAGGCGGGCTGGCTGAATGCCGGCCAGCAGAAGGCGCTGGACCTGAGCGCGGTCGTTCGGCCCGGCAGCGTCCAGTCCAGCTTGCTGACCGGCATCCTGGGCATCCAGGAGCGCCCGACGGTGATCGAGGTGGTGGGGTGGCTCGTCTATCTCATCCCGCTCGGCCTCTACGTCGGTTGGCCGCCTGGTCGCTCCGTCTCCCGGGCCGTCCAGGCCCGGGTGGCCGCCGCCGCGCTGGCCGTGTGCCTGGTCGCCGGGGTGCTGTGCTTGACGCTGGCGCCGAACCGCGGCGCCGGCCAACCGGCCACGACGTTCGGAACGGACAGCGCGCAGGTGCTCGCCATGGGCTCCGGGCGCGCCGAGATCGCCTCCACCGTCCAGTCCCCCGCGGCGTCGAAGGCTGCGGCCCCGTCCGACGGCGACCGTCCGCGATCGACCTTCACCGCCACCCGCACCGGCGTCGAGACGCGGTCGGGCACCTCGCTTGAGCTCTACACCGCCACGGCGACCGGCTCGGCCATCGCCGGCCTGCCCGCGCGGGTGACCCTGTTGCAGGCGGCGGCGCTCAACGGCGGGCGACTCCCGCTCGGCGCGGGCAACGGCGCGTCCCCGGACAGCACGGTCGCGATGAGCTATCGCGACGTGGTGACCTTGACCTGGTGGATCGAGCCGGAGACCCACCAGGTCGTCGACCTGCGCTGGAGCGAGCTGGTCACGCGGACCGCCGCCTTTGCGATCGGCGACACCGTCCTCGGGACGACCACGCCGGTGGTCAGCTCAGTCGATCCGGCGCAAGCCCGCGACGCCCTGGCCAAGGCCGCTGCGGCCGAGGCTCGCCTCGACGACCGCCACACCGCGCTCACGATCGGCGTCCTGTTGCTCCTCGCCGCGGCGGGGGCGGCCGGGTGGCTGATCGCGGTCCGCCGCCGCGCTCGTCAGCTGCCGCAGCCCACCGCCGGACCCGCTCGTCAACTCGTCCAGAGATAGGTTAGCCTCTCCTTACTAACTATCGAGGGAGAATGTTGTGACAACCATCCGACGAGCGCCCGGCTTGGCGTTGATCGGCGCCAGCACCGCCTTGGTGTTGGCACTTTCCGCTTGCAGCAGCAGCAAGAACGAGGGTGACACGGTCGCGTCGGCCGGGGCGAGCTCCGCTGCGAAGGATCCGCACGTCGTGGCCGTGACCGTGACCAGCCAGACGTGTGCCGCCGATCAGCCGAGCTACGACGCCGGCGGATTGACCTTCAACATCACGAACAAGGACGCCACCGCGGTCACCGAGGTCGAGCTGCTGTCCGGCGAGCGAATCGTCGGCGAAAAGGAGAACTTGCCCCCGGGCTTCTCCGGCTCCTTCACCCTGAGCGTCGACCCGGGCGACTACGTGCTCTACTGCCCCGGCGCGGTCACCGACAAGGTGCCGCTCAAGGTCACCGGTACGGCGACCTCCGCCGGCTCCACTGACGTCGGCGCGCTGCTCCAGCAGGGCACGGTCGACTACGGAACCTACGTCGACACCCAGATCGGGGCGCTGCTGACCACGGTCAAGCCGCTGGCCGCCGCGCTCAAGGGCACTGACCTGGCCGCCGCCCAGGTGGCCTACGCCAAGGCCCGCCCCTACTACGAGCGCATCGAGCCGGTCGCGGAGTCCTTCGCCGGCCTCGACCCCGCCATCGACAACCGCGCCGACGACGTGCCCGTCACCAAGCTCACCGGCTTCCACCGCATCGAGTACGGCTTGTTCTCGGTGAAGTCGCTGGCCGGCCTGGCCCCGTACGGCGACGGCCTCGTCACGAACGTCGAGAAGCTGCAGACGCTGGCCAAGGGCCTGAAGTACCAGCCGGCCGAGCTGGCCAACGGCGCGGTCGAGCTGCTGGATGAGGTCTCCAAGAGCAAGATCACCGGCGAGGAAGAGCGGTACTCGCACATCGACCTGCTGGACTTCGCCGCCAACGTCGAAGGCTCGCAGCAGGCGTTCGCGAACCTGCAGCCGGGGTTGGACAAGATCGACGCCAGCCTCTCGAGCACGGTCGCCGGCGCGTTCACCAGCCTCGACACCTTGCTCGACAAGTACCGCAGCGCCTCGCAGCCCTCGGGCTACGTGCTCTATGGCACGCTGACCAAGGCCGATATCACCGCTCTGGCCCAGGCCGTGCAGGCGGTGGCCGAGCCCCTGTCCCGTGTCGCGAGCAAGGTGGTTAATGCGTGACCGATCGTGAAGAGCTCCGCGGTGACTCGGCCGGTGGGCGCCGGCCGAGTCGCCGCGGCTTTCTGGGCGTCGCCATCGGCGCTGCCGGCGTGGTGGCCGCGGGCGGCGCCGGCTTCGGCGTGGCCAAGGCGACCGAGCCATCCGACGGCGCCGGCGCCTCGGCCCAGCTCGTTCCCTTCTACGGCTCGCGCCAGGCCGGCATCGCCACTCCCGCCCAAGACCGGTTGGCCTTCGCCGCCTTCGACGTGACCGCGGTTCAGCCCATGCAGCTCCAGACGCTGCTCGGCACCTGGGCTGCGGCCGCCGCCCAGATGACCGCGGGCCAGCCCGTCGGGGCCACCGAGACCGCGCCGCAGGCCCCGCCGGTGGACACCGGCGAGGCGCTCGGTCTGGGGCCGGCCAACTTGACGATCACGGTCGGGTTCGGCCCGTCGTTGTTCGATGACCGCTTCGGCTTGGCCAAGCGCCGTCCGGCCGCGCTGGCTGACCTGCCCGCGCTGCCGGGCGATGTCCTCGACCCGAGTCGGACCGGGGGCGACTTGTGCGTGCAGGCCTGTTCGAACGATCCGCAGGTGGCCTTCCACGTCATTCGCAACTTCGCCCGCATCGCTCGTGGGACCGCCGTGCTGCGGTGGTCCCAGCTCGGCTTCGGGCGGACCTCCACCACGTCCAAGGCGCAGTCCACGCCCCGCAACCTGATGGGCTTCAAGGACGGCACCAACAACATCAAGCTCGAGGACGAGAGCGAGATGAACCGGTTCGTCTGGGTGGGCGATGAGACCGACCAACCCTGGATGAAGGGCGGCAGCTATCTGGTCGCGCGTCGGATCCAGATGCGCCTGGAGCAGTGGGACGCCGACTTCATCGCCGATCAAGAAAAGATCTTCGGCCGGGTCCGCGACACGGGCGCACCGCTCACCGGACACGGCGAGTTCGACGTGGTCGACCTGAACGCCAAGCAGGCCGATGGCGAGCTCGTGATCGATCCGGCCTCACACATTCGACTGGCCAGTCCGCTCAGCCATGGTGGGGTCAAGATCCTGCGGCGTGGCTACTCCTTCACCGAG
>JAOPUY010000316.1 GCA_025963265.1 Frankiales bacterium
TTCTCAACGAGCTCAGCGATGCCGAGCTGGAAGACCTGGCCGCCGAGATCGCGCGGGCCGGGAACGTGCCGGCCGAGGTTTCGGCGGCGGTGCTGCGCGAGTTCGGAATGCTTGCGGTATCAGGGGATTCGCTGGTACGCGGCGGCCTGGACCAGAGCCGGTCGCTGCTGCTGGCCGCGGTGGGGGAGCAGCGGGCGTCGGCGATCCTGGATCGGCTCTCGACCACCATGTTCGACGTTCCGTTCAAGTTCCTGCACAACGCCGACGCCCGCCAGCTGTTGAACTTCATCTCCGACGAGCACCCGCAGACGATTGCCCTGGTGCTGGCCCACATTCCGGCTCCGCTGGCGTCCAAAGTGCTGGCCGGCCTGGTTCCGGAGCTGCAGGCCAACGTCGCCCACCGCATCGCCACCATGGACCGCACCTCGCCGGAGGTCATCCGACAGGTCGAGGTGAGTCTCGAGCGGCGGATGTCGACCATGCTCGTGCCGGCCGACCTGTCGGCCGTCGGGGGCGTCCAGCCTTTGGTCGAAATCATCAACCGGGCCGACCGCGGCACCGAGAAACTGATCCTGGAGGGCCTCGAGGAGCGCGACCAGGAGCTGGCCGACGAGGTCCGCAGCCGGATGTTCGTGTTCGAGGACTTGATCAACCTCGACGACCGCGCCGTGCAGCTGGTGCTGCGTCAGGTCGAGGTCGCCAACCTGGCCATCGCCCTCAAGGGCGTCAGCCTCACGGTGCGGGACAAGGTCATGACGAACATGTCCGAGCGAGCGGCCATCACGCTCGCCGAGGAGATCGAGCTACTCGGCCCAGTGCGGGTGCAAACCGTAGACGAGGCGCAGACCGAGGTCGTTCGGGTGATCCGCTCGCTGGAGGAAGAGGGGCAGATCATCCTGCGTCGCGGCCAGGAGGACGAGTTCGTTGCCTGAGGTCTTCGACTTCCAGCTCGTCGGAGCCGGAGCCATCCCGCAGGGCGTCATCGACGAGTCCCGGGCCTCGGCCTCGGCTGTCGGCTACGCCCTCGGTTGGTCGCAAGGGCTGCACGACGCCCGGGAATCGATCTCCTCCGAACGAGAGCTGGCCACCCAGCGGGCGCGCGAACTCGCCGAGCAGACGGCCGACTCGGCCCAGTTGCTGCTGAAATCGCTGGCCAACGCCGTCGATCAACTCGAGGACGCCGTGCGTCAGGCTCGCGTCCAAGACGAGGACGCCATCCTGCACGCCGCGGTGGACATCGCCGAGGCCCTCGTCGGCCACGAGCTGGCCGACGTGGATTCCGCGACCCGCTCCGCCCTGGCCCGCGCGTTGCGGCTCGCGCCCGCCCACGAGGCGGTCACGGTCCGCCTGAACCCGGGTGTGTTCGGCGCGCTTTCGGCCGACGACTTTCAGGCCCTGCTGGCGTCGGTCTCGGAAACATCGGTTCGGACGATCCGTTTCGAGCCCGACCCCACCCTGGCCGTCGGCGACGCGTGGGCCAACAGCGCCGCCACCTCGATCGACGCTCGGGTCGGCGAGGGCATCAAACGGGTTCGCGCCCTGCTGTCCCGCACCACCGACGCACCGACGCGGGAACTCTGATGAGCTTGAGCACCCGGGTGGCCGAGCTCGCCAAGATCGCCGCCCCGCGCCAGTACGGCCAAGTCTCGCGGGTCGTGGGCCTGTCGATCACCGTGTCCGGCGTCATCGCCCGAATCGGCGACCTGATCAGTCTCGGCGAGGACGCCGCACCGCTGATGGCCGAGGTCGTGGCCGTCGACGGTTCGGTCTGCACCTGCTTGCCGCTGGGCGAGATGACCGGCATCGGCAACGGCACCCGGGCCATGTCGACCGGGGCGCCGCTGAGGATCTCCGTCGGCGATGCGTTGCGCGGTCGAGTCCTGGACGGTCTCGGCCGCCCGATGGACGGGTTGAGCGCGTCGCTGTCCGGACTGGAGGAGGTCACCGTTGAGCACACCCCGCCGCCCGCCTTGCTGCGGCAGCGAGTCGACCGCCCGTTGTCGTTGGGCGTGCGCGCGATCGACACCATGATCAGCGTCGGCCGCGGCCAGCGGCTAGGCATCTTCGCCGGCTCGGGCGTGGGAAAGTCCAGCCTGCTATCCATGATCACCCGCGGCACCACCGCCCAGGTGACCGTCGTCGCCTTGATCGGCGAGCGCGGCCGGGAGGTGCGGGAGTTCCTGGAGAAGGACCTTGGACCAGAAGGCCTGCGCAACGCAGTGGTCATCGTCGCGACCTCCGACCAGCCGCCGATGGTGCGATTGCGCGCCGCGTTCGTGGCCACCCGCATCGCGGAATGGTTCCGCGACGACGGCAAGGACGTGCTGCTGCTGATGGACTCGGTGACTCGGCTGGCCACGGCCCAGCGCGAGATCGGCCTGTCGGCCGGCGAGCCGCCCGCCTCTCGCGGTTACCCGCCCTCGGTGTTCGCCATGATGCCCAAGCTGCTCGAGCGCGCCGGCGGCGGCGAGAACGGCTCCATCACCGGCCTCTACACCGTGCTGGTCGAGGGCGAGGACCACAACGAGCCCATCGCCGACACCGCCCGGTCCATCCTGGACGGCCACATCGTGCTTGATCGCCGCCTCGCCACCTCCGGCCACTTCCCCAGCATCGAGGTGCTCGAGTCGGTCTCCCGGGTGACCTCGTCGGTGACCACCCGCGAGCAGCAGGCCTTGGCCCGCGAGGCTCGCCAACTCCTCGCCGCTCGCCGCGAGGTGAAGGAGCTGGTCGAGATCGGCGCCTACGTCTCGGGGACAAACCCGCGGGCCGACCGCGCGCTGCAGCTGTGGCCGGCGCTGGAGGGCTTTCTTCAACAAGCGATGGACGAACGCTGCACCGGCGAGGCGGCGTGGGACGCGCTGGCCGAGGTGCTGTCCAGCGGCGCAGCCGCGCCAGCCGGCCAACTTGAGTCGATCGCGGTGCCCGCGTGAGCGCCAAACGGTGGGTGCCGACCATGCTCCGGGCCCGGGCCGCGGCCGAGGACGCGGCGGCGCAACGGCTGGCGGCGGCCCGCCGTGATCACGAGCACACCAAGCTCGAGGCGCAACGCGAGGGCGAGCGACTCGACGGAATGAGCACC
>JAOPUY010000318.1 GCA_025963265.1 Frankiales bacterium
AGCTGGCCTACAGCCTGTTCGGGACGAACCAGCACTACGGCACCCCGGTCAACCCGGCCGCCCCGGATCGGGTGCCCGGCGGATCCTCGAGCGGGGCCGCGAGCACCGTCGCGGCCGGGCTGGCCGACGTCGGTTTGGGCACCGACACCGCGGGATCGATCCGCGTCCCGGCCAGCTGGTGCGGCCTGTTCGGCTTCCGCCCGAGCCACGCCCGCGTCAGCCGGCGCGGACTGGTGGCGCTGGCCCCGCGCTTCGACGTCCCCGGTCTCCTGACGCGCGACTTGGCGACCATGCGCACGGCGGCGCCGCTGATGCTGAACGGGGACTCGGCCGGCGGGGCGGCGTCGCAGCTGTGGCTTCCGGCCGGGCCCTGGTCCGCGGACCTGCGTGCGGTCTTTGCCCGTCCGCTGTCCGTGTTGGCGGCCGCGCTGCCGTCCGTGCACGCGGAGCTTGCCGTTACTCCGACGGCCTCTTTCGCCGTCTCTCAAGCAGCCCAGGCGTGGCGGCAGCACGGTGGCTGGATCGCTGAGTTCACGCCCAGCTTCGGACCGGGCGTCGCGGCCCGTTTTCGGGCCGCAGCGACGATCTCCCCCGAACGCGCCCACGGCGCCGACGCCGAGCTGGCGCAGTTCCGCCGACTGGTCGAGGCCGTACTGACACCGGACGTCGTGCTGGTGCTGCCGACAACGCCCGGTCCCGCCCCGGCGCGGGACCTCCCGGTGGCGCCAGACCTGCGCGCCCAGCTGCTGCCGTTGACCGCGATCGCCTCGATCTGCGGGCTGCCCGCCCTGACTGTGCCCGGGGCCGAGGTCGACGGGCGGCCGACTGGACTGTGCCTGGTCGGCGCCGCGGGCGCGGACGAGGCTGTGCTGTCACTCGCCGGCCTGCTCGCCTGACCCCGGACGGGCACCATCCCGGACGGGAGCCGTCGGCGTCAGTCGATCGGCTCGGCTCCGTCGTCGTGATCCGGGTGATTGCTATGTCCACCCCGCCAGTAGCCGCGCGTGACCAGGGCCTCGCGCGAGTAGTCGGCGGTGTCCAGCAGATCGGCCCTGATCTGACGGATCGCGGCGGCCTCACCGGCGACCCAGAACGAGCCGGCGCCGAGGCGGCGGGCTCGGCCAGCGATCGCCTCCCGAAGGGCGGCTCCCGGCGCCGAGCCCTCAGGACGAATAACCCATTCGATGGCCTCCGAACGTCGGGCGGCGAACGGCACCGCGTCCTGGCCGTCCTCGAGCTCGACCAGACACGTCACCTCGATCGCCGGGTCGGTCTCCAGGATGGTGCCCAACGCCGGGATCGCCGAGGAGTCGCCGGCCAGCAGCAGCCAGCGGGCCGCTGGATCGAGGGCGAAACCGCTGCGGCGGGGTGAGCTCACGCCGAGCTCGTCACCCGGCCGCGCGGCGATCGCCCACTGGGCGGCCGGCCCGTCGCCGTGAACGAAGAACTCGACGTCGAGCTCTCCCGACTCCGGACGAAAGGCGCGAGCGGTGTACGTCCGCATGGTCACCGGGGCGTCCGGGTCATAACCGACCAGGCCGTCCTCGCCGGGCGTCGGCAGCGTCAGCGGCGCGCCGGCGACGCTCGGAATGAGGATCTTGAAGTGACTGGCCGGGCCCGGGTAGTTGAACCCGGCGAGTTCGGGACCAGCGACGGTCACCCGGATCAAATGCGGGCTCAGCCGCGCCGTGCGCTCGACCCTGGCCCGCAGCGGCGGCGGTCGACGACGTCCGCCGCCCCGGCCACCGCGTACGGCTTGGGCGCCCAGCGCGGCGCCGGTCGGCCCGGTCATGCCTCGCTCCCGTTCGGCGCGGACTCGCTTGACGGCTCAGCGCCGGTGGCGCTGCCGTCGGCGAGAATCAGATAGAGCGAGCGCCGCGCGGATTCAAGGACGGTTTGGGCCGCGGCCACTTGGGCCTCAGAACCGGTCTGGCCGACCGCGCGGGCTGCGGTGTGGATCTGCTCGACCGCGCCGCGGAGGTCGCGGATGCCGCCGGACTGCCGGGTGACAGCGGTGAACGGGTCGGGCATCGCCGCGCCCTGTTCGGTCACATAGGCCCGTCCGGCCTCGGTCAGGGTGACCAGTTTGCGGCCGGAGTCGGCGAGCACCGAGACCAGGCCCTCGTCCTCCAGCTGAGCGATCGTCGGGTAAATGGCCCCCGGGCTCGGCCGCCAGGCGCCCTCGGTGCGGTCGGTGATGGCCTGCATCAGCTGGTAGCCGTGCATGGGCTGGTCCTGCAGCAGTAGCAGCACAGCGGCGCGCACGTCGCCCCGCTGAGCGCGGCGGCCGCCTCGGCCCTCGCCGTGCGGGCCTCCGATGCCGCGACCGCGCCGCAGTCCTTGTGGATCGTGCTGGTCTGGGTGGTGGCGTCTGCGCGGCAGGCCGCCCGCCGGGAAGGTCCGGCCGCGATCGCGTTGGGTTGTTTCAAATCTCTCGTGCCTCATGAGGCTTCTCCGATCAACGATGTACTCATGACAGTAACGATATATCGCGTGACTATCTTTTGCAACCTCGTCAGACCATCCCGATAACGTGCTGACCGCGTTGGTCAACGCCGGGGCTGACTCGTCACAGCCGGGCGCCGCAGTCCGTTCATGGCGGGCAGACCTAGAAACGTCTGATTCAATGGTTAAGCCTGGATGAAAGCCTGACCTCTCGAGTGAAAGGGCAGACGGCTCCGTATGAACCCCCGCTCCGCGATCGCCGTGCTGGCGACCACCACCGCGCTGATCGCCGTGGCCGGCTGCACCGCCGCGACGGCTCCGACGTCTCAGCCCACCGGCTCGGGCGCGTCCTCGGCGGCCCCTTCCGCCCCGGCGCCGACCACCCCGCCGCCCGCCGCCGCGGCGCGGATCAGCGTCAGCGCGGCCCCGGGATCAGCGACCGTCAACCCCGCCGACCCGGTCGTGGTCAAGGCCTCCGCCGGCACCCTCACCGCGGTTCGAATCACCAACGCCGCCGGCACCCTGGTCACCGGCAAGTTCTCCGCCGACAAGTCGACCTGGACGGCCACCGAGGCGTTGGGCTACAGCAAGACCTACACCGTCGCCGCTTCGGCGACCAACAGCGACGCGAAGATCACAAAGGCGGCCGAGAAGTTCACCACGCTGTCACCGTCCAACCAGACGATGCCCAGCTTCGACATCATCGGCGGCAACGCGATGAACAACGGCTCGACCTACGGCGTCGGCATCGTGCCGGTGGTCCACTTCGATGAGCCGATCACCGACAAGGCGGCGGCTGAGAAGGCGCTGGTCGTCACGACCGTGCCGCACGTCGCGGGATCCTGGTACTGGGCCGACAACCAGAACGTGCACTTCCGGCCGGAGAATTACTGGAAATCGGGCACCAAGGTCCACATCGCCGCCAACGTCTACGGCGTCGAGGTCGGCAGTGGCCTATACGGTCAGGCCGACCAGGGAATCTCGTTCACTATCGGCGCCAAGCACATCACGGTGGCCGACGACGCGACCCATCAGGTGATGACCTACTTCAACGACAAGCTCGTGCACACGATGCCGACCGCGATGGGCGAGCACCGGACCGAGACGGTCAACGGCACGTTCATCACCTTCTACACGATGAACGGCAACTACACCGTCATCGAGCACGACAACCCGGCGATCATGTCCTCGGCCAGCTATGGCCTGCCGGCCAACGCCCCAGGCGGCTACGCCCCCGAGGCCATCTACTACTCGACCAAGATCAGCACCGACGGGATCTACCTGCACGAGCTCAACAGCACCATCTGGGCCCAGGGCAACAGCGACGTCTCGCACGGCTGCCTGAATCTGAACACCGCCAACGCGTCCTGGTTCTACAACCACTCCCAGATCGGCGACGTGGTCCAGATCAAGAACACCGGCGGCCCGACCATTCAGGTGTGGGAGGGCGGCGACTGGAGCGTGCCCTGGTCGACCTGGACCGCCGGCAGCGCGCTCAAGTAAGTCCGTAGTAGCCGCCTACCGGCTCAGTGCCCGGCGGCGGCGTAGTGCTTCTGGACGGTGGCCAAGCTCAGGGCCGTCGGGTAGATCGCGACCTCGTCGATGCTGCCGTTGAAGTAGCCGTTTCCAGACCACGGAGTGTCCCCGCCGACTCGCCAGTAGCCGGTGTAGTTCTGACCGACCGTGTTGGCGTTGCTGCCGATCTTCTTGCCGTCCACGTAGAGGACCATGCCGGCGCTGCTCATCGTGGCCACCGCCTGGTGCCACTTGCCGTTGTTATAGGCGGTCGGCGTGGCAATCGTGATCGTGTTGTTGTTGTACACCCCGAAGTAGACCTTGCCGCTGGCGTCGAGGTAGAGCTGCCGGTCATAGCTGAGGCTGTTGCCGGTGGTCTGGTCACCGAAAGAGATGATCTTCCCGCCGGCGGTCGAGGTGGTCTTGAACCAAGCTTCCTCGGTGAAGGTGTTCGGCCCGGGAATGGCCGCCGGGTCGAACGCGAAACCGGTGTTCACCTTGTTGGCGTCGACCGCCGATTGGTTGAAGTTGGCCGCGGTGTTGGCGTCGCCCGTGATGGCCCCGGCCGCGCCGTCGGTCACGCCGGCGCCTTCGGTCAGATCGTCATAGCCGGCCCAGTCGAAGCCGAGGCCGCCGCTGGATTCGCCGAGCCGCCAGTAGTGGCTGGCGCCGTCGGCCTTCACGTCCTTGGCGTAGGTGCTCAGCGCGGCGACCGTTGTGGGCAACGTGATCGAGGCGGTGTCGCCGGCCACCGTGTTGCCGGACTGGTCGCTCACGTAGAGCCGGTAGCTGACGGTGCTGCCCGGCGTGCGGCCGGTGTCGGTGAAGCCGACGTTCGGCCGGTTCCAGAACTCCGAGTCGGCGGTGAGGGTGAAGATCGGCGAGGCGGTGACGCCGTTGCGGGTCACCTTGTAGGTCAGCGTCTTGTCGTCGCGGTCGTAGTTGAGGCGGAAGGAGACTCGCACGGTGCCGGTGCTCTCGGACACGAGATTGGGCTTGAAGTGGCTGCCGCTCACCCGCGGCGCGTCCTTATTCGGCGCGATGGCCGGAACCGCGAATCGGACCAGTCCTTGCTGAGCCGTCTGGTTGACGGTCGGGAACTCCCCGCCCTCGACCACGTACTGGCCGTTGCCGGTCACGGTCCAGGCCGCCTGGCTCTGACCGGTGTAGGTGCCGACGGTCATGTCGGGATACCAGTTGAGCTGGGACGGGCTCGGCTTGCCGGAGAAGTCGGTGTAGCCGCCGTAGGGGTTGTGGGCCAGCGTGCCGGTGGCGGCGGTGGTGAAGGCGGTGGTGTGCTGGAAGGTCCAGGTCGGGCTGGTCTGGGGGAAGGCGCCGAGGTCGCCGCAGAAGTGCTCGTGACTGACGACGTAGACCGTGCTGGCCATCTCATACGCGGCGTAGGTGTCGCCATGGCAGTCCGCGAGCCAGTTGAGGGCGCCAGTGGTCGGGTTGGCGCTGAAGGTGCCCTCGAAGTTGCCGCCGGCCCCGAATACGTAGCCGGTGCCGAAAATGCTGGTGCCGTCGGTGCTCAGACTGGTGATGCCGGAGTTGGCCCCGGCGTCTTGCACGGTGGCGTTCACCGGCCAGCTCACGACCGCGCCAGTGGTCGCGCTGACCGCGGCCAAGCCGTACTCGTTGACTCCGCCGACGTGCTGGAAGGAGCCGCCCACCATGACCCGGGTGCCGTCGGGGCTGATCACCAGCGCCGCCACGCCCGCGTCGATGTTCGGGTTCCAGGTGGTCACAGCGCCGTTGGCGGCCGAGAACGCGGCGACCCGGTTACGGGCGACGCCGTTGGCCGTGGTGAAACCGCCGCCGACGTACACCGTGGTGTTGGTCGCGACGATCGCGCTGACCGTGGCGTTGAGATTGGGCGTGAAGGTCGAGATGAGCGCGCCGGTGGCCGTGCTGTACGCGGCCAGCCGGTTGTGAGTCACCCCGCCGGCCGTGGTGAACGAGCCGGCGACGTAGATCCTGCTGCCGTCGGGCGAGGCCTTGACCGCCTTGACGGCGCCGTTCAGGTTGGGGTTCCAGGAGGTCAGGGCGCCGGTCGAGAGCGTGTAGGACAGCAAGTTCGCGCGCCCCACCGAGCCGGCGCCGCCCTTGGCCACGCCGGCCGGCCGGGCATTGGCGAAGCCGCCGCCGACGTAGACGGTGTTTCCCACGATCGCCTGCGACCACGCAACCCCGTCGATCTGCGCGGTGGGCAACGCGTCGGCCGTCACGTTGCCCGAGGCGCGGGCGACGATCGTGCTGCTCGCCGCTGAGGCGGCCGAGGAGCTGGTCACGAGCGCCGCGAGCGCCCCCGCCGCCAAGGCCACGGCCGCGAGGCCAGCCGCGAATTTCCTCCGATGGTTGACCGTCACTGCCATTGCACCCTCGAATCGTCCCCGAATTCGCCGCAATAGAAAGGCGAGAATAGCGCCGAACTTATAGCAGAAATGGCCGCCAGGCTAATTGCGACACAGTGCTAGCTGACAGTGATTGAATGGGAACGAACCGTGTCTGCAATTGGCTATGTATTACTCGCCGCAGCCAGCCGCGCGGGGTGAATCCGCAATAACTGACTAATCAGCGATCCGTGCGTCAGAAGTTTCAATTGGGAAATCGTGAAATGTAATTGCCATTAAGCGGGACGGCCGTTGGCGCGAAAAAGCCAGGCCGAGCCCGGGCTGACGGCCGACCCGCGCCCGAGATGTGACCCCTTGCACTGTGTGACAGGTCATGTCATGCTGTGTCACACGGTCGTGTTCGAAGGTGCTTTCCCCATGTTTCACAGGGGCATCTAGTCTGTCGCCCTGCGGCCAAGGCCCCTTCCATTCGGCGAGCTTCGCTCGGCCCTTTTTGAAGGATCTCTCCATGCGCACCAGGTTCAGAGTCAGCATTGCCGCGACTGCGGTCACCCTCGCCCTCGCGCTGGTCGCCGGCTGCACCTCGTCCAAGAACACTGGCACCAGCTCGGGCGGCAGCAGTGCCACCACCTCCGGCGGCACCATCAAACTCGGGCTGGTGAGCGATCTAAGCGGCCCGTTCTCCTCGGGTTTCGTCACCGCCGAAAAGGGCATCAAGGCCTACGTCCAGATGGTCAATGACGAGGGCGGCATCGACGGCAAGACGCTCTCCTACGTGGTGGCCGACACCGCCTCGACCGCCCCCGGAGCCCTGACCGCCGCGCAGAAACTCGTCGAGAGCGACAAGGTCTTCGCGATCATCGAGGACTCCTCGGTCTTCTTCAGCGCCGAACCCTATCTGTTGAAAGCAGGAGTGCCGGTCTTCGGAGGCGCCTTCGACGGCCCCGAGTGGAATGTCGCCTCCAACACCAACCTGTTCGCCGCGACGGGGACGACCGATTACAACTCGGTGAACGACGCCATCGGAAAGTTCATGAAGGCCAAGGGCGTGACGACCTGCGGCAGCATCGGCTACCCGAACGCCACGGCCGGCCCATCGGCGGTCGCGGTCGTCAAATCCTGTGTCGCGGCCGGCCTGAAACAGGGCTACCTCAACACCCAGGTTCCGACCGGTTCAACCGACGTCGGCGCGATCGCCATCGCGATGAAGAACGCCGGAGTGAACGGGATCAGCCTGCCGGTGGTTCCCAGCACCGCCTTCGCGCTGGCCGCCGCGCTCAAGCAGCTCGGTGTGAGTCTCAAAGTCGTGCTGTTGGCCACCGGTTACGGAGGCGATCTGCTGTCCTCCTCCGCGGCGGTGACCGCCGGCCAGGGCTACTTCTTCTCCTCGGTGGGCCTGCCGATCGAGACCAACAACGCAGCGACCCAGAAGATGGCCGCGGCCTTGGCCAAGATCGGCGTCACCACGACCCCGACCTTCGCTGAGCAGGAAAGCTACATCTCCACCGCGGCGTTCGTCGCCGGTCTGAAGGCGGCCGGAGCGAATGCCACCCAGAAGAGCGTCATTACCGCCACCCGCGCCATCACGAACTTCAACGCCGACGGCTTGCTCGCTCCCGGCCAGGTCAACTTCGGCAACTTCAAGCAGAACGCCGGCGGGGCTGGCGCGGCGGGCTGCATCTTCGCGGCGACGCTCACCGGCACCAAATTCGCCCCGACCAGCGGAACGCCGCTCTGCGGAACGGCGATCCCCGGCCTGACCACCAGCTAGCGCGGCCGCCGCCCCGGCCAGCCGCGACCCCGGCTAGCTCGCCACGGCCTGGGCCACGCCTTCGGCCCAGGTGTGGATGCGCAGCCAGAACTGCTCGCGGGTGCTGGCGAAGTTGTGCATGTGCGCCATCCGCGGGCACACGAACAACGAGATGTCCCGCGAGCTCTTGTAGGCGAACGGCTCCAGCCAGGGGTTGGGGACGACATCCCGCTCGCCGACCGCGACGAGCACGGGGACGGTGATCGCCGCCGCCTCGGTCGCCACGGCGCCCGGCGCGACCATCAGCAGCCCGCAGGATGGCGGCTCCGGCGCCGAACGCCACGCGGGCAGCGGACCGACCTGGGCCGGCGTCCCCGAGTTCATGTCCATAGCCACGATCTCGGCCGGCTCGTCGTCGTAGTGGAAGGCCCAGGTGAACGGGTGCTCGCCCTGCGTCGAGGCCGCCGCCAGCGACTCCTGGCCGGCCAGAACCGGCCCGGCGGCCGCCGCCAGCGCCGCCTGATTGAGGATCTTCGGGTTGTCGAGGCCACCGCTGCGCAGTACCCAAGGCCACGTGGTGGTCGGAGTGCCCGGACGGTTGGGCACCACCGTGTGAATGCCGCTGTATCCCAGGATCGCCACGCCGTCGAAGGTCTCGTGCTGG
>JAOPUY010000321.1 GCA_025963265.1 Frankiales bacterium
ACCAGCAGTCCCAGGCCGATGAGCAACTCGGCAACCGCGGTGACGTGACCGAAGACCGACGCGTGGTCGCTGAGCGGCCCCATCAGGCCGCCGAGTGGCGTGCCGTGCCGGGCGCTCTGGACCGAGCTTCTGAAGCCAAAGCTGGCATTAGGGTCAAAAAATCCCGGATACGTGAATTTGGCGTACGAGCCGAACAGGAAAATCGCCGACAAGAACAATCGCAGCGGGACGGTGGGCCAGTTATTGCTGAACCGCTTGACCGGCTTGGCGGGTGGATTCTCGGCGGGCGCGGGGCTCGAGTTGCTGGCGATGCTCATGTGATTCGCGTTCCTCTCGGTTTGCCGCTCCAGCGACATCGGTTCTTCGGCTGGATGTGCGATACCGGTTTGGAGCCCAATTCCAACACATGTTCGGACAAGAGGCAGACTTATAAGCGTGTCCAGCGCCTATGTGTCTCCCAGTACCCCCACCGATCCATACGAGCAGTCGACGGCGGCTGGTTCAACGCCGGACCAGCCCTCCGGGCCGAGCCGGCCCGCGCCGAGTGACACCGGCCGCGCGCTGTTGCTGCTGGGGCGCGGCAGCGACCCGGACTCCGAACGCGGCGTGGACTGCCCCGGCGAGTTGCCGCCGGCCTCGGATCCGAACCTGGTGGCCCGGGCGCGGGCCGCCCGCGAGGCGCTCGGCGACCGGGTCTTCATCCTGGGCCACCACTATCAGCGCGACGAGGTCATCCAATTCGCCGACGTGACCGGCGACAGCTTCAAATTGGCCCGCGACGCCGCGGCGCGGCCCGAGGCCGACTACATCGTCTTCTGCGGCGTGCATTTCATGGCCGAGTCAGCCGACATCCTGACCAGTCCGCGACAGCAGGTGATCCTGCCCGATCTGGGCGCCGGCTGCTCGATGGCCGACATGGCCAGCGAGACGCAGGTCCGCGAGTGCTGGGACGTGCTGAGCGAGGCCGGGGTGGCGCAGCAGACCGTGCCGGTCACCTACATGAACTCAACCGCGGCGATCAAGGGCTTCACCGGCGAACACGGCGGGGTGGTCTGCACCTCCTCCAACGCCGAGCGGGCTCTCACCTGGGCCTTCGAGCAGGCCGACTCGCGCAGCGCAGCCAACGGCCCAGCGGGCAGCACGTCGAACGACGCGGCGATCCCCGGCAAGGTGCTGTTCCTCCCCGACCAGCACCTCGGCCGCAACACCGCAGTGCTGCAGCTGGGCCTGAGCCTGTCCGACTGCGTCGTCTACAACCCCTTCAAGCCCAACGGCGGCCTCACCGTCCAGCAGCTCCGGGACGCCAAGATGATCCTCTGGCGGGGGCATTGCTCGGTGCACGGCCGGTTCACGCCGGCCCAGGTCGACCAGGTCCGCGAGCGGGTCCCGGGCGTCACCGTCCTCGTCCACCCGGAGTGCACCCACCAGGTCGTGACCAAAGCGGACCTGGTGGGTTCGACCGAGTTCATCATCCGGACCATCGAGGCGGCGCCGGCCGGCTCGAAGTGGGCCGTCGGCACCGAGCTGAACCTGGTGCGGCGACTCGCGGACCAGCACCCGGACAAGACGATCACCTTCCTGGAGTCCACCGTCTGTTACTGCGCGACGATGAACCGAATCGACCTGCCGCACCTCGTGCAGACCCTGGAGTCGCTGGTCGCGGGCACGGTCATCAACCGGATCACGGTCGATGAGACGGTGGCCGCCAACGCGCGAGCGGCCCTGGATCGCATGCTGGCGCTGCCCGAGTTGGTCGCCGCCGCGGTCGACTAGCGGGCTGCCCATCAGGCACACTCACTTCTAGGCTCCTACCCAGCTGGTCGATCCGAGAATCGGCCCGGCCAACCGGCAGGGGTAGCCTGCTCAGACGCGCGAGGCCCACGACGCCCCACGATGCCCGTAGTCCGATCGCCGAAACTAGAAAGCCGTCCTACCGTGAATCTGCTTCGCCGCAAGGCCACCGCCAGCACCACCTCGCCCGCTGCGGACTTCGAGGTGCTGGAGCCTAATGTGGCGGGCAAGAAGGGACGCCCCACGCCCAAGCGCCGCCGCGCGGCCGCGCCTCCCCCGCCGGCGCCCAAGACCCGCAAAGAGGCGATGGCCTGGCAGAAGCAGCAGGGCGCGCGGGCCAAGGTGGCCGGTCAGAAGAAGATGAGCACCGCCGAGTACCGGGAGGCGATGAAGGCCGGCGACCCGCGGGTGCTGCCCCGCCGCGACGCCGGCCCGATGCGCGCGCTCGCGCGGGACTACGTGGACTCTCGGCGGATGGCCTCCAACTTCCTCCTCTTGCTCTTGCCGCTGCTGCTGGTCGGCTACCTGATCAAGCCGCTGCAGCTCGTGACGCTCGGGCTGTTCGTGCTGCTGCTCATCGAGTGGATGATCACCGGCACCCGGCTGCGCAAACTCGCGCAGGAACGGGGCCTGGAGACCAAGGAGTCGGCGGTCTCGCTCGGCTTTTACGCCGGCAGCCGCGCCTACTTCCCGCGCAGCTGGCGACGTCCGGTCCCCCGGGTCAACCTGGGCGACAAGATCTGACCAGCTCAGCCGAGCAAGTCGGCTGAGCTGATCAGCTGAGCTAGTCGGCTGAGCTGATCAGCTGAGCTAGTCCGAAAAGCCGCCCGCGGCTAGACCGCGCGCGTCCGCGGACTGTTGGCGGCGGTCTTGTCGGCGTCGCGCTCGACCACGTCGCCAAGGACATCGTCGATCTGGGCCAGCACGTCCGATTCCAGCTTCACGCCCGAGGCCTTGACGTTCTCGTGGACCTGCTCCGGCCGCGAGGCGCCGACGAGGGCCGAGGAGACGTTGTCGTTCTGCAGCACCCAGGCCACGGCGAGCTGAGCCATGCTCAGCCCGAGGCCCTCGGCGATCGGACGCAGCCCCTGCACCCGGGTCAGGACGTCGTCGTTGAGGAAGCGCTTGATCATGTCGGCGCCGCCCTTCTCATCCGTCGCCCGCGACCCCGCCGGCGGCGGCTGGCCCGGAAGGTACTTGCCCGAGAGCACGCCCTGGGCGATCGGCGACCAGACGATCTGTCCGACTCCGAGCTCGCGGCAGGTAGGCACCACCTCCGGTTCGATCACCCGCCACAGCATCGAGTACTGGGGCTGGCTGGAGATGAGCTGAAAGCCGAGCTCAGCGGCCAACGCGTGCCCGGCCCGAATCTGGTCCGCGGTCCACTCGCTGACGCCGACGTAGAGCACCTTGCCGGCCCGGACGATGTCGGCGAAGGCCTGCATCGTCTCCTCTAACGGCGTTTCGGTGTCAAAGCGGTGCGCCTGGTAAAGGTCGACGTAGTCGGTCTGCAACCGGGTGAGCGAGCCGTTGATGGATTCCAGGATGTGCTTGCGGGACAACCCAGTGTCGTTGTGCCCACGCGGGCCGGTCGGCCAGTACACCTTGGTGAAGATCTCCAGGGACTCGCGACGCTCGCCCTTCAACGCATCGCCCAGCACGGCCTCGGCCGCGGTGTTGGCGTAGACGTCGGCGGTGTCGAAGGTCGAGATGCCGGCATCCAGAGCCGCTTGCACGCACTGGGCGGCGATCTCGTTCTCCACCTGAGATCCGTGGGTCAACCAGTTGCCGTAGGTGATCTCAGAGATTTTGAGGCCGCTGTTTCCCAGGTATCTAAATCGCATTGCCCGAGCTTAGCGGCGTCATTCGCCTAGCGGCATCGGGCCGTAGACCTCTTCGCCGTCGCTGATCAGGTACACCTCGGTCACGCCCTCGCTCGACAGATCGCGCCAGAACTCGCCGAGCCAGCTCTCGGCATCGGACTGGCTCGGGAACTCGCCGGGTTGGGTCGCGGCGGCATCCGCGGGCTCATACCGCCAAGTCCAGGTCAACCGCGCCGACGGTCCAGGCATGTGCGTTCACTCTCCCTTGATGGTCTTCACCGGCACGCGATCACGCCCTAGGTGAACGTTAGCCGTTGCGCTGCGGGCAAGATGACAGCTATGACCGAGCCGACGCCAGTGCTGTTCGAGACCGCCATCGACGGCATGGACTACCCCGACGGCGCGGCCCTGCACGCGGCTCAGCAGTGCCGCGGAGGCCTCGGGGTGCCGGCCGGCGCGCTGGGCGAGCTCACCGAGCTCGCGGCCTGGATCGCGGCGGCGCAGGGGCGCTTTCCACCCCGCGACTTCCAGCGCGTGCGGCTGGTCGTGTTCGCCGGC
>JAOPUY010000152.1 GCA_025963265.1 Frankiales bacterium
ACCGCCAGCTCGGCGTGCGGCATCGCCCCGCGGGCGCTGGCCCGAGCCCGCGACAGCGGCCCGGCGCCGGGGACGAGCGAGGCCCCGACGACGGCGAGCGCGGTCAGGACGAAGAGCAGCAGAAAGCCGTGGGTGTAGCCGGACTCGAGCGGCAGCCCGTCGCGGTTGAGCTGAGCCGCGACCAGGCTGGACACGACCGCTGAGCCGATCGCGCCGCCGACCGTCCGGATGTTGGCGTTCATGCCGCTGGCCACCCCGGTCTGGTGGGAAGGCACAGCCCCGACCACCAAGGCGGCCATGCCGGCGTAGGCCGCGCCGAACCCGCCGCCGAGGATGGTCAGCGCGAGCACCACCTCCCACAGCTGCGAGTGGGCGAAGGTGAGGATGATGAACGCGCCCGAGGCGGCGAGCAGCGCCACCAGCAGCACCCGCTTGGCGCCGAAGGTCCGGGTGAGCCAGCCGGAGGAGATGCCGAAGATGAAGCCGGTGATGGCTTGCGGCAGCAGCAGGAGTCCGCTTTGAGTGATGCTCACGCCGAAGCCGTAGCCCTGGTCCTTGGCGGTCTGGATGAACTCCGGCGCGAAGGCGAACGCCGCGTACATGCCGGCGCCCATCAGCAAGGCCACCGCGTTGGTCGTCCAGATCGTCGGGATGCGCATCATCTTCATGTCGATCAGCGGATGCGAGGAGCGCATCTCGGCCCAGATCCAGCCGATGAAGATCACGATGGCGGCGGCCAGCAGTCCCAGCACGGCCGGGGAGCCCCAGCCCCAGACGGGGGCCTCGCTGACGGCGAGCAACAGCGTGACCAGCCACCCCGCGAGCAGCAGCGCGCCGGACCAGCTGATCCGACCGGCCGAGCGCGCGCCGGAGTCCGGGATGACGACGATCGCGCCGATCGCGGTCAGCAGCACCATCCCGCCCGGCAGCCAGAACAGCCAATGGAAGTTCAAGGCGGTCAGGATCGGGCCCGAGATAGCGATGCCGACGCCCGAGCCGACCGAGGTGAGGGCGGCGATGATCCCGATCGAACCCGGCACCTTGTCCTCGGGAAACTGATCGCGGACGATGCCGAAACTCAGCGGCAGCACGCCGCCGCCGACGCCCTGGATGACCCGGCCGATGACCATCACGGTGATGTTGGTGGCCAGCGCGGCCAGCATCGAGCCGAAGGCCAACACCAGCAACGTGTAGATGAGCACCCGCCGCTTGCCGTACATGTCGCCGACCCGGCCGACGATCGGGGTGAAGACCGAGGCCGACAGCAGGTAACCGGTGAGCACCCAGGTCACGGCGTTCGGCGTGGTGTGCAGGCTCTCCTGGATCGTGGTCAGCACCGGGATGACCATCGACTGCAACAACGCGAAGGACGCGGCCCCAGCCGCTAGGACCCAGAAGGTGCGACGATAACGGCGATCGGTGCTGTCCGGGGTCGGCTCGGCGGCGGCCTCAAGCCGATCGGTGGTCATGGTAGCTACCGTATTTCTTACGGTAGAAACGTCAATAGCGCGCGCCCAATTGCCTCGAAGCTGTGGCCCCGGACCGCGCGCCACGCCCGCCGTCGCCGGTGTGGCCAATCAGATCCGTGACTTACCTCTCAGACGCGGCCAGTAGTAATACCTTTCTGGCAAAGGTATCAATGCATAGTGGCTAAAGACGGTGGCGATCGTTACAAGTGGGTCGCGTTGTCGAACACCACTCTCGGTGTCTTCATGTCGGCGCTGGACGGTTCGATCGTCATCATCTCGCTGCCGGCCATTTTTCGGGGCATTCACCTCGACCCGCTCGCCCCCGGCAACATCAGCTACCTGCTGTGGATGATCATGGGCTACCAGTTGGTCCAGGCCGTTTTCGTGGTCACGCTGGGTCGCCTGGGCGACATGTACGGGCGGGTGAAAATATATAACAGCGGTTTCGTGGTGTTTAGCCTGTCCTCGATCGCGTTGTCCTTCGATCCGTGGCATGGCGGTAAGGGGGCCCTCTGGCTGATCGGGTGGCGGGTCGTCCAGGCCTTGGGCGGCTCGATGCTCTCGGCCAACTCGGCGGCCATCATCACCGACGCCTTCCCGGCCGACCAGCGCGGCTTCGCCCTCGGGATCAACCAGATGGCCGCCCTCGGCGGCCAGTTCATCGGCCTGGTGGCCGGTGGCGTCTTGGCCGCGATCGACTGGCGCGCGGTGTTCTGGGTGAATGTCCCGGTCGGCATCGTGGGCACGATCTGGGCCTATCACAGCCTGCGCGACAACGGTCAGCGACATCCGTCCAAGATCGACTGGTTCGGCAACATCACCTTCGCCGGCGGGGCGGGCCTGATCCTCTACTCCATCACCACCGGCATCCAGCCCTATGGCGATCACGTCATGGGCTGGCTCAGCCCCAAGGTGATGGGCGGCCTGCTGATCGGCGTGCTGCTGCTCGTGGCGTTCGGGATCGGGGAGGGCCGGGTCAAGTCGCCGATGTTCCATCTCGCCCTGTTCAAGATCAAAGCGTTCGCCGCCGGAAACGTGGCTGGGCTGTTCGCCGCAGTTGCGCGCGGCGGCCTGCAATTCATGCTGATCATCTGGCTTCAAGGCATCTGGCTGCCGCTGCACGGCTACAAATACGAGGACACCCCGCTGTGGGCCGGCATCTTCCTGTTGCCGATGACCGCCGGCTTCCTGATCGCCGGCCCGGCCTCGGGCTACCTCTCCGATCGTTTCGGCGCGCGGGCCTTCGCCAGCGCCGGGATGCTGATCTTCGGGGCCAGCTTCATCGGGCTGCTGCTCATCCCGGTCGACTTCAACTACGTGATCTTCGCGTTGCTCATCGCGGCCAATGGCGTCGGCGGCGGCATGTTCTCCGCGCCCAACACAGCGGCCATCATGAGCAGCGTGCCGGAGGACCAACGGGGGGCCGCCTCCGGCATGCGGGCGACCTTCCAGAACTCGGGAACCTCGCTGTCCATCGGCATCTTCTTCTCGCTGATGATCCTGGGGCTCTCACATTCCCTGCCGCACACCTTGACCACCGGCTTGCAGGCGCAGGGGGTGCCGGCCGCGACCGCGACCCAGATCGGCCAGCTGCCGCCGGTCGCCTCGATCTTCGCCGCGTTCCTGGGCGTCAACCCGATCGAGAACCTGCTCGGCCCGAGCGGCCTGCTGCACACCTTGCCGGCGGTCAACGTGCACGTGCTGACCGGTCAAGAGTTCTTCCCGACCCTCATCTCAAAGCCGTTCCACAGCGGGCTGGTCATCGTCTTCAGCGCGGCCGCGATCTTGGCCGTGCTCGGCGCCATCGCCTCGCTGATGCGGGGCAAGATGCCGACGGTGGAGACGGGTCCGGAGCACGACGAGGTCTCCCAGCTGGTCTCGAGCTCGTTGGTGCTCGACGCCGACGAGCTGATCTGAGCGTCACGATCCCGACCATGATCGAGTACCCGCTGACGCTGAGCCACCGACCCTCGCGCGAGGGCGTGGTCAGCGAGAGCGCGCACATGCCGTTCTTCGAGGTGCTCGAGTTGATGTACGAGGCCTGGCGGCTGGCGCTCTGGTCGGCCTGCGAGGACACGCTGCTGCCCGCGCACCTCGGCGTCGTGCACGTCACCAGCGACTTCGCCCACGAGATCTTCCTCGGCGAGTCCTTGATGCGGGTGCGCTTGGTCGACGTCGGGACGAGCTCGCTGCGCTTCCACGTGGAGCTACGCCAGAACGGCCGGCTCGCGGCCAGCGTGACGACCGTGCTGGCCCGGGTGAACGAGACTCGGGAGCACTCGGTGCCGCTGAGCCTCGTGCAGCGCGCGGGCCTTGACACGATCCTCGAGCAGCGGGCGTCCTGATGGCCAAACCAGTGCCGGTTCCGACGCCGGAGACGCAGTTCTACTGGGACCGGGCCAAGGAGCGCGAGCTCTGGCTGCCCAAGTGCGGCAACTGCGGGCGGCTGCACTTCTCACCGCGGGCCTTCTGCCCCTTCTGCAGTTCGGTCGACATCGGCTGGATTCGATCGAGTGGTCGCGGGACGGTCGAAAGCTTCATCATCAACCACACGCCGGGACCGGGCTACGCCGAGCAGGGGCCGTACGCGATCGCGTTTGTGCTGTTGGACGAGGGGATTCGGCTCGCCTCGAATCTGCTCGAGGTCGAGCAGACACCGACGGCGATCACGATCGGGATGCCCGTCGAGGTCACCTTCGAGGAGCGGGGCGAGTGGACGATTCCCCAGTTCCGGCCAGCGGGAGCAGCGGCGTGAGCACTGAAATCGTGATCGCGGGCGCGGCCGAGTCCGAGCGGCTCGGAGTCATTCCCGACGAGTCGATCTGGCAGCTGGCGGCCGGACCAACCTTGGCCGCGCTCGCGCAGTGCGGGCTGACGGTGGCCGACGTCGACGGGATCGCCAGCACGCTGCCGGTCGTCGAGTTGGCCTACTACCTGGGGATGCGACCGAGCTGGCTGGATGGAACCGTGGTCGGCGGCTGCTCCTACATGCTGCATGTTCGGCATGCGGCGGCGGCGATCCGCAGCGGGGCCGCCTCGGTGGTGGTCGTCGCGCACGGCGAGTCCGGCCGCTCTCGGGTCGGCTCACCGCCCATGGTTCCCAATCCATCCAGCGCCGGCGGGCAGTTCGAGCAGATCTACGGGATGGCGGGGGCGTTCTCCTCCTTCACCATTCCGACCATGGCGTACCTGCACCGCTACGGTCTGGACGAGACGGCGCTGGCTGAAGTGCCAGTCGCGCAGTCGGCCTGGGCGTCACAAAACCCGCGCGCCACAAGGGGAAAGCTGCTCACAACGGACGACGTCCTCAACTCGCGGATGATCGCCTGGCCGTTCCGGGTGCTGGAGTGCTGCCCGCGCAGTGACGGCGGCGGCGCGCTGGTGCTGATGTCGGCGGAGCGGGCGGCCGATCTGGACCTGGCGCACCCGGCAGTCACTGTGCTGGGCAGCGGCGAGGCCAGCGAGGCGCCGGGTAGCTCGTTCATGCAGGACCTGACCAGTTTCCGCGGCTTCCGCGACTCCTCCGCCGCCGCCCTGCGAGAGGCCGAGCTGTCCACCGAGGACATCGACCACCTGATGGTCTATGACGCCTACGCCCACCTGCCGTTCTACGGCCTGGAGGACATCGGCTTCGTCGGCCGCGGCGAGGCTTATGAGTTCATCCGCAGCGGCGCGACCCGGCCCGGCGGCACGCTTCCGATGAACACCAATGGCGGCGGCCTGCTGTACGCGCACACCGGCATGTACGGCATGTTCGCCATCCAGGAGGCGGTCCGGCAACTGCGGGGCGACGCCGCGGTCCCCGTCCCTGATGTGCACACGAGCCTGGTGCAGGGGGTCGGCGGCATGTTTGCCGCCGCCGGCGCATTGGTGCTCGCCAACTGATTCGAGGCATAGATGGTTGAGGCAAACATGTTCGAGGCAAACAGATGAAAGCCGATGCGCTGCCGCCAGTGTTGCTGATTCACGGCATGGGTTCCTCCTTTGAGCACAATTGGAAACGCTCAGGCTGGGTCGACCGGCTCGGCGAGCGAAACCGCGAGGTCCTGGCTGCGCACTTGCCGGGTCATGGACCTGAGGCCTCGCTCGAGACGGCGGGGGGCCTGCTGTCCGACGCCGTCCTCGCCGCGATCGGCGATCACCCGGTGGTCGACGCGGTCGGATTCTCGGCTGGCGGCTTCAGCCTGGTTTCGGCCGCCGTGCGGGCGCCCGAGCGCTTTCGCCGACTGGCCATTCTCGGTGTCGGCGACGGGATGCTCAACGATCACTCGGCCGGCCGGATGGAACTGGCGCGCGAGGTCGGCGCTCCCGGCGAGACTGACCACAAGGGCGCGCGGGTGATGCGGACGATCATCCGCAGCGCCGGCAACGACCAGGCTCTAGTGGCGATCCAGATGGGCGCCCAGCGTTCGGCCGTCACTGACGAGCAGCTGGCCCGCGTGACGTGTCCGGCGTTGATCGTGCTTGGCGATAAGGACTTTGCCGGCCCGGCTGACCGGCTGTTGAACGGATTCGCCGACGCGCGGCTGCTGACGTTGCCCGGGGTCAACCACAATCAGACGACCTCAGACCCGCACTGCATCCAGAGCGTCCTGGACTTCCTGGACGCCTGACCTAGCTGTACCGGCATCCGCCTTAGGCGGCGCGGAGCAGCCGAAGGACGGCTGGCTCGACCGGTGAAGCCGTCTGGGGTCTTCGGCCTCTAGGGGCGCGGGGCGGGTCGGGTGGCCGGCTGCGGTAGCGGTGGCCGGTGGGGGTGGTGAGGACGACTTCGACTCCGGCTCCGTGGGAGGCTTCGGCTTTCCAGCCGCGGCCCTGGCGGGCGTGGTTGCAGGCCTGGCAGTAGCCCTGCCCGTTAGCCACCGCCGTGGGGCCGCCTTGTTCGTGAGGGGTGACGTGGTCGATGTGGCGGATCGGGGCGTCGC
>JAOPUY010000348.1 GCA_025963265.1 Frankiales bacterium
ATCGGTCGCACAGCTGCGGCCCCGTCGAAGCTCAGTGCCGCATGGTCGGCGGGTGCTGGGTGGAGACGGATGGGGACTACTGTGGCGGATGTGATTTGGCTGCTGCCGGGCCCAGGCCCGACGATCAATCTGCCAGTCGATGCGACGCGAACCGCCACTGATCGGTATTCTGCTCGTGCGCGCACTTATCCAGGTGGGCGCCTAGGCGCTATCTTTCTCGGTGCCGCACTTCGTTCGCTGAGCTAGCCCGCACGTTTGCTTAACCGTAAGTTCTGTTTGACCGCACTTTCTGTCCGTCCGCTGTTTCCGTTCTCTAGGTCGTAGTCTTCTCTCTCGAGACGTACCGCGACCCGAACACATGAGGTGAATCGATGCCTTTGACACCCGCCGAAGTCCACAATGTGGTCTTCAAGAAGCCCCCGATCGGCAAACGCGGGTATGACGAAGAGGAGGTCGACGCCTTTCTCGACATCATCGAGGTCGAGCTCGCTCGGCTGATCGAGGAGAACAAGGAGCTGCGCGACCGCGCCGACAAGGGGCCGGCCACCGCGCCCCAGCCGGCGGTCAACGGCGGTGCCAGCAACGAGGCGCTCGCCGCGGCTCGCGAGGAGTCCCGCAAGCTCGGGGCTCGCGTGAACGAGCTCGAGGGGGCCCTCAACCAAGCGCGCTCGGCCGCCGGCAAGGCCCAGCAGGACCTCGTCGCCGCTCAGCAAGAAGTGGCCGCCACCCGGCAGCGGGCGACCGCCGCCGGCGGCGACGCCGCCGCCCTGGCGGCGGCTCGCGAGGAGCTCCAGCGAGCCACCGCGCGTGTCGCTGAGCTTGAGTCGGCGCTAGCCGCGGCCCAGCAGGAGGTCGCCGCGAGCCGGGCCGCCGCCCCCGTCGCCGGCGCCGCTGCGGTGGCCGCCAGCGGACCGTCCCAGCTCAGCCAGGCTGAACGCGTCCTGGCCCTGGCCCAGCAGGCCGCCGACGAGCAGACGGCCGCGGCCAAGGCCCATCACGACAAGACGGTCGCCGACGCCAAGGCCCACCTCGACCGCGTGCAAAGCGAGGCTCGCACGTTCCACGACAAGACCGTGAACGAGGCGCAGGCCCGGGCCGAGCAGCTTGAGCGGGAATCCCGAGCCAAGGCGACGGCGACCGTTCAAGAGGCCGAGCAGCGCGCGGCCCAGATCACCACCCAGCTCGAACAACGCAAGGCGGCGCTCGAGAAGCGACTGGAAGAGCTCCGCACGTTCGAGCACGAGTACCGCTCGCGCCTCAAGAGCTACCTCGAGTCGCAGCTGCACGATCTGGACGCCAGCGGCAAGTCCGACAGCCAGGCCCACGACGGCGGCGATCAGGGCTGAGCGCGCCCCGGCGAAGCGTCGTTCGACTTCGCCGGCCACGACGACAAGCGGCTCGCCCCCGGAGTAATCGGGGGCGGGCCGCTTCGTCGTTGCTCGACGGCGGGCTCAGCCGGCGCGGGCCAGCCAGATGTTCAACCCGAGGTCCTCATCGCTCGTGTGCGAGAACTCGGCCGCCGCGGCCGGCGGTCCCTCGACGACGGTCGTGGCCAGCACCTCGCGTTGCAGATCGGCCAGGTGCTCGCGAATCGCCTCGGCCGGGTCCGGTGAGCCGCCGACCTGCCAGTGCAGCGTGATCCGGTCGGTCACGTCGAGTCCCGCGTTCTTGCGGGCCTCTTGGACCAGTCGGACCACATCTCGCAGCAGGCCCAGCCGCCGTAGCTCAGGGGTCAGCTCCAGGTCGAGGGCCACCGTGTCTGCCCCCTCGCTGGTCACCGCCCAACCCGATCGCGGGGTCTCGGTGACAATCAGATCGTCGGGCAGCAGCGCCAGCTGCTGTCCGTCCACGGTCACCGTGGCGCCGCCGGCGCGTAGCGCGGTCACCAGCGCGGTCGGATTCGCGGCGGCGATCGCCGCCGCCACCTGCTTGGTGCCCGAGCCGAAGCGAGCGCCCAGGGTTCGGAAATTCGGCTTCACGCTCAGATCGACGAGCTCGCCGGCGTCGGCCAGGCTGGCCAACTCCGCCACGTTCAGCTCGTCGGTGACCAGTCGTCGCAGCTCCTCGGGCAGCCGAGCCCAGCCGGCGGCGGAGACCAAAGCCCGGGCCAGCGGTTGGCGCGTCTTCACCTTCGACTCGGCCCGGGCTGCCCGGCCCAGCTCGACGATCCGGCGGACCAGCGCCACCTGATCGGACAAGGTCGCGTCGATCGGCGCGGACACGTCAGGCCAGGAGGCCAGGTGCACCGAGTCGATGCCGGTGTGCTCGGCGAACAGGGCGCGCCAGATCCGCTCGGTGACGAACGGCGTGAACGGCGCCATCAGCCGGGTCAGCACGTCCAAGCAGTCGTGCAGCGTCTGCAGCGCGGCCGGATCGCCGTCCCAGAAGCGTCGACGCGAGCGGCGCACGTACCAGTTGGACAGGTCGTCGATGAGCCCGAAGATGGCCCGGCCGGCCTGGGCCGGGTCGTAGTTCTCCAACGCGGCGTCGACCTCGGCGGCGACCCGGCTGGTCTCGTTGCGGGCCCACTGATCCAACAGGTTCGCGCCGTCAGTCGTCCCGTTCGCTGCCCCGTCGACGGCGCCGGTCTGACCGGGGCTCCAGTTGTTCGCCCGGGCATAGAGCGACTGGAACGAGGCGATCGACCAGTACGTCCGCATCACCTTGGACGCGATCTCCTCCAGGTTCTTGTGCCCGACCCGGCGAGCCGACCACGGCGAGCCACCGGCCAGCATGAACCAGCGGACGGCGTCGGCGCCGTGCCGGTCCATCAGCGGGATCGGCTCCAGGATGTTGCCCAGGTGCTTGCTCATCTTGCGACCGTCCTCGGCCAGGATGTGGCCCAGACACACGACATTGCGGTAGCTGCTCTGATCG
>JAOPUY010000410.1 GCA_025963265.1 Frankiales bacterium
TGGCGGTTGAGGTCGGTCATGCCAGCGCCCCGACCTTCTCCGAGGCCCGGTCAGCGGCCGAGTTGAACTCGTCGCTGTAATAGCCGAGGTGCTCGGACTGAAGCGATCCGCGCCGGCCCGTGGCCGCGCGCTGGGCGAGTTCCTGGCGCACCAGCGGCAGGATGTACTGCCCGTAGTCCTTCGCGTCCTGCAGGGTGTCATAGCCGCGGATCGACACCACGCTCGCGCCGGCGTCGACATAGTCCAGGATCGCGGCCGCGACCGTCTCCGGGCTGCCGACCAGCGCGGTCGAGGCCCCGCCCCCGCCGGTGGCGCGAGTGGTGCCAGTCCACACCGCGCGGTCATAGCGTTCAGCGGCTTCGGCGTAGGCCAGTTGGCGTCGGGCGCCCTCGCTCTGCGCGGGCAGGGTCGCGGACTTGCCGGCGATGGCGGCTTTGAACGCGCCGGCTGACTTGCCGGCGCGGGCCGCGTAGTCATAGGCCTTGTCCCAGGCCTGCGCGTCGGTCCTGGCGATGATCGGACGGAACGTGACCCAGAACCGCGGCGTGGGGCGTCCTGCGGCCGCGGCCAGGGCGGCGACCCGGTCGAAGTCCGCGCGGGTCTGAGCCAACGAGGCGCCGGAGTTGAAGGCGTACCAGTCGGCCTTGGCGCTACCGATGTTGAACGCGGCGTCGGACTCGCCGCCGATCGAGATGGGGATGGGCTCCCCGCTGTAGGTCGCGAAGCCCGGTCCGAAGTCCTCGAACCGGTAGAACTGGCCGTCGTGACTGACGGGCGTCTTGGTCGTCCAGGCCAGGCGAAGCAGGTCGATGTACTCCGAGGTGCGGGCGTAGCGCTCGTCCTTGGTGAGGAAGTCGCCCTGGCGACGCTGCTCGGCGTCGAAGCCGCCGGAGATCAGGTGCACCAGCGCGCGGCCCTCAGTCAGCTGGTCCAGGGTGGCGAGTTTCTGCGCGGCGACAAGGGGAAACGTGTGGTTGGGTCGCAGGGCGATGACCGGCTTGATGCGCTCGGTGACCGCCCCGACGAAGGAACCAAGCACGAACGGCTCCGGCGAGCTGGAGAAGTAGGGCACCAACGTGTAGTCGAACCCGCCCTCGTCCAGGGCCCGGGAGTATTCGCGGACCCAAGCGCGGTCGAGACCGCGGTGGGCAATCGGATTGATCTCGGTCGAGGGGTTCCAGTGGATCTGGCTGACGAACTCGACCGTGGGCGAGGCCGTCGCCGGGATCACGTGGTCGAACTGCGGATTGCTGGTCACGTTTGGTCTCTTTCGGGAAGCGGTTTTGTCGCTGGACTTTTTATCGCTGGACTTTTATCGCTGGATGAGGAAGCCGTTGCGGCCCGCTCTAGCGCGCAGAGGCGATCTAGCAGCACGAGGCCGAGGCAAAACTAGGGTGTGACCGACTTCAACGGCAGCCGGAGCCGAGCGCGACTAACGCGCTGGAGGATCAGCCGCGACAGCAGGAGGCAGCGTGACGCTTCAGGTCAATGGTGCGCCGCTGCGTGAGGCGCACCTCAGGTGCGCTGATCGAGACGGGGACGCTAGCCCGAACAAGACGCACATAGGCGTCCCGGGCCAGCTCGCTGTCGATCATGTCTAGTAGATTAGTAGATATTCGCCGCGCTGTCCAACGGACTCCCGCCCGGTGCCTTAGCTGACTTTTACCGACCATCACCGCGGCGAGAAGCGATAGCCGAAACCGCGAACGGTGACGATCGCTGAGGCAGCGGCGCCGAGCTTGACCCGGAGCCGCCGGACGTGCACGTCGACCTTTCGGCTGCCCCCAAAGTCGACCTCGTCCCAGGCCAGCTCGAGCAGTTGTTTACGGCTGAATACGCGCCCCGGACTCTGCAGGAACACCCGCAGCAGCAGGAACTCGTGGTGGGTCAACTCCGGAGTCTCCTCGCCGACGCTGACGTGCATCCGATCGATGTTCATTCGAAACGGTCCGACCTCGATGCAGTCATCGGCCACTGCACCGGCCGCAGCCGGGCGGGACGCTTCGGCGACTGGGAGCCGGGGCGTGGCTCCGGACGCGAGCAGCGCGCGCAGCCAGGCTTGCCCCAGCTGGCGGGGCAGGGCGAGGACAAAGACGGCCAGGTCCTCATCCTCACCGACGATGCCATCGGCCGGGACTTCGACTAACCGAAGCGGCGGTCGATCTGACTCGAGCGGCGGGCTCGGCTCGCGGGCCGCGCGAGGACTGGCGGGGTGGGTTGGGAGATCAGGTGAGGCATGAGCAAGTCGCTTTCTTCGAGTAAAGCGGTCGCGCCGGCAGGTGGGCGGTTAAGCTCGCTGCCGGCGCGACGGCGTTGCCGTCCGCGCCGAGAGTCGCGGTCGCGGCGGGGTCTGTCTGGCGGTGTTCGGGGCGTAGCAGGCTATCACCAGCAAAGACAGCGGAAAAGGCTTTGTCTATAGTATCTATAGGCTTACGATAACGGCCCAGAAACCGGGCGGATCAGCGACGCTCGTACGGAATCTGCTCGCCGGCCTCGACCGCGACCGGCAGCCGGTTCTCCGCCGGCGGCAGCGGACACGTGGCCAAGTCGGTGTAGGCGCACGGGAGGTTCGACGCCCGGTTGAAGTCCAGCCACACCAGACCGTCGCCGTCGGGCGCATCGACGCTCAAAGCACGGTTGGCCGCATAG
>JAOPUY010000463.1 GCA_025963265.1 Frankiales bacterium
AGCGAGGACGGGCACCTGCCCTTAGACGAGGTGCAGCGACGGTTCTCCGACGGCGATCTCGTCGGCTGGCAGGCGCGGGTCGGCGCGCTGGCTCCGTCGGCCGGGATGCGCCTCGGCGCCGCCATTCACTCGGTGCGGGCGGTGCCGGCCGGTTCGCTGGCCGGCGTGGCCGAGTTCGCCGCGCCGTTCGGCGACCAGCCGGGCTTGCCGCTGCACGTCCACCTGTCCGAGCAGCCGGCCGAAAACGCGGCCGCGTTGGCCTTCTACCACCGGACGCCGACTGAATTGTTGGCCGCCGCGGGGGCGCTCGGCGCCGCGACCACCGCGGTGCACGCCACGCATCTGTCCAGCCCCGACCTGGCGTCGCTCGGCCAGTCGCGGACGACGGTCTGCTTCTGCCCGACGACCGAACGCGACTTGGCCGACGGCATCGGCCCGGCTCGAGCCCTGGCCGACGCCGGGTCGCCGCTCAGCCTGGGCTCGGACCAACACGCGGTGATCGACCTGTTGGAGGAAGCCCGCGGGTTGGAGTCCGACGAGCGGTTGGCCTCTCTGCAGCGCGGCCGGTTCCAGCCCAGCGAGCTGCTGGCCGCGCTGACCGCGCACGGCTCCATCGGCTGGCCGGAGGCCGGCCGGCTCGAGGCCGGCGCGCTGGCCGACCTGGTCGCGGTGCGGCTGGACACCGTGCGCACCGCGGGTTGCTCGCCGGCCCAAGCGCTGATGGCCGCCACCGCGGCCGACGTCGACACCGTCATCGCCGGCGGCCGGCCGATCGTCACCTCGGGCCAGCATCAGCTGGGCGATGTCGCCGGGCTGCTGGCCTCCTCGATCGCGCCGCTGTGGACCGACGCGCCTCGAATGACCCGCTCGGAGGCCACCCGATGACGAGCACCCTCGTCACCGGCGTCAGCGAACTGGTGACCAACGACCCCGAGGTCGGCGACGGCTCCGCGTTGGGGCTGCTCACCGGCGCCGCCGTGATCTGCGAGGACGGCCTTATCGGCTGGGTCGGGTCGGCGGCCGACGCGCCGGCGGCCGACGAACGCGTCGACCTCGGCGCTCGAGCGGTGATCCCCGGGGTCGTCGACAGCCACTCGCACCTGGTGTTCGCCGGCGACCGGTCAGCCGAGTTCGCGGCCAGAATGGCCGGAATCCCTTATGACGGCGGGGGAATCGCCACCACCGTGCACGCGACGCGGGAAGCCTCGGACGCGTCGCTACGTGAGCTCATCGCGGCCCGGGTAGCCGAGATGCGGGCCCAGGGAACCACGACCGTGGAGATCAAGGGCGGCTACGGCCTGAGCGTCGCCGACGAGTCGCGGGCACTGCGGTTGGCTGGCGAGTTCACCGACGAAGTGACGTTCCTCGGGGCGCATGTGGTGCCTTCCGGGGTCGACCGGGCGTCCTACCTCGAGCTGGTCTGCGGCCCGATGCTGGCCGCCTGCGCGCCGCTGGCCCGCTGGGTCGACGTGTTCTGCGAACCAGCGAGCGCGCACGCCTTCGACGGAGCGGAGGCCCGGGCGGTGTTGCTGGCCGGCCGCGCGGCCGGATTGGAGTTGCGGGTGCACGGCAATCAGCTCGCGCTGGGCCCCGGCGTCCAACTGGCGGTCGAGCTCGGCGCGGCCAGCGTGGATCACTGCACCTACCTATCGGCCTCCGACGTAGCTGCCCTCGCCGCTGGCTCAACCGTGGCGACCCTGCTGCCCGGCGTCGAGTTCGCCACCCGCTCGCCTTACCCGGACGGACGAGCCCTGCTGGCCGCGGGCGTGACGCTGGCCTTGGCCAGCGACTGCAACCCGGGCACCTGCTACAGCTCGTCCATGCCGCTCATGATCGCTTTGGCCGTGCGCGAGATGGGACTCACTCCGGCCGAGGCCCTGTGGGCGGCCACTGCTGGCGGCGCGCGGGCCCTGCGGCGCGACGACATCGGCGTGCTGGCCGTGGGCAATCGGGCCGACCTCGCCGTCATCGACGGGCCGAGCTACCTGCACCTGGCCTATCGCCCCGGCGTGCCGATCACCCGGGCGCTGGAGCTGGGCTAAGCCAACCGGCCGCCGATCCAATCGCCGATGCTCGCCGCGACCTCGGTCATCAGCCGCTGGGCCGAACTACTCGGACCGCAGGACAGTTCGGTCCAGTAATACGGCAACGGCGGCGAGGCCGCGCCCAGCAGTCGCTCGGCCTCGCCGGGAGCCTGGACGAGCAGCGGCGCCTCGACCCGCACCAGCAGCTGACCAGTCTCGTCGAAAAGGCAGACCTCGCTGGCTGAGCGCAGGTCGACCCGAGCATCTGGGCTGTGCCGCGTGAACGCGGCGATGACAGTCGGCAGCGTCGGCGACTCGCTGGACAGCAGCACCCGTCGCGTCACGGCCGAACTGGCTCTAGGCCGCGGGGCTGGCTCCGGCCGACCCGACGGGGCGCCCCGGGGTCGACCAGCTGCACGAGCTGCGATCCCTCGCCGCGGCGGATGAACCTTCCGCGACCAGGGGGCTGCGACTCGGCGAAGACGCCGGGCCAGAGCTGGCCCTCGCCGCGGTCGCCGGACAGCACCAACCCCGCGGCGCCGCTGTCGCGGACCAGCGAGGCCACCGGATCCCACAGACCCCGAGCGGAACCGGCGACCGGACGGGCCAGCACCACGTGCAGCCCGATGTCGCGGGCGGCCGGCAGATAAGCGGTGAACGGCGCCAGCGGTTCTTGGCCGGCGGCGGTCAGCACGTCGTAGTCATCGACCAGCAGCACGATGTGGGGACCTTCCCACCACCGGCCGCCGCGCAGCAGGATGCTCGGATCGGCGAGCTGGTCGGGCAATCGGCCGTCCAGCTCCTGGCAGATCGCCGCGGTGAGCCCCGCGGCGAGTTTGGCGTTGCCGGCCAGGCCGCCCAGGTGCTGCTCGGGCACCAGCCCGGTCAAGCCGAGCCGGGGGTCATAGATCGCGATCACCAGCTCGTGCTCGGAGTACCGCTGGATGAGGCCGGCGGCGATGGTGCGCAGCAGCGTGGTCTTTCCCGATTCGGCGTCGCCGAGCACCAGCAGGTGCTGGTCTCGACCCAGCAGATCCACCGAGACGGGCTGCAAGGTGCTCTCGCCGATGGCGATGGGCACCGCGGTCGGCTCGTCGATCGCGTCCGGCAAGTCGGGCGGCTCGACTCGCGCGGGCAGCACGCGGATCCCCGGGGCCCGACTGCCGGGCCAACTCGACGCCGTCGCGCGCGCCAACTGGGTCAAGGCTGCGGTCGCGCCGTCCCCGTCGATGAGCGAGTCGGCCCGAGGCAGGGCGGTCTGGGCGAACAGGCCGCCGGCCAGCAAAGCCCGCCCCGGCCGGTCTGCCCTTTGAGTCTCGGCTAGTTTGCGGTCGAAGACGGAATCCGTCGGATCGTTGAGCCGAAGCTCGACCCGGGTGCCGAAGGCCGGCTGCAGCGACAGCTTGAGGTCGTTCCAGCGCAAGACCGAGACGACGACGTGCATTCCGAAGGAAGGCCCGCGCTGCAGCAGCGTCGAGATCGGCTCCTCCAACTGTTCGAACTCGCTGCGCAGGGCGCCCGCCCCGTCGATGAGCACCACCACTTCGGCCACCGGCAGGTCCGGGAGCTCCCCGGCTGCATGCCGACTGCGCAAGTCCTCGACTGAGTCGAGGTTGCGACGAGCGAACAGCTCCTCCCGAGCGGTCAGCATGGCCTCGAGTTCGGCCACCGTGCGGCGCAACCGGTCGGGGTCGGTTCTCACCGCGACACCGCCCACGTGGGGGAACTCCCGCAACGGGCCCAACCCGCCGCCGGCCAAGTCGAGCGCGTAGATCGCCAGCTGCCGCGGCGTGTGGGTGAGGGCCAGCCCGGCGGTCAAGGTGCGCAGCCAGGTCGTCTTCCCAGACTGCGGACCGCCGATCAACGCCAGATGCCCGCCGGATGCGCTCAGATCGAGCAACCAGGGCAGCTGGCGTTGCTGGGCCGGATCGTCCAGCAGGCCCATCGGCACGAGCATCGGAGCCGTCTTCAGCGGCAACCGCAGGCCATCACCCGAGGCGACGGGGCGGCCGCCCACTTGATCGAGGCTGAGCCGAGTCGGCAGCGGGTTCAGCCACACCGTCCGCGCCGGCGCACTGCTGAGCAGTCCCACCGCCTCGA
Organism: Frankiales bacterium; assembly: GCA_025963265.1. GTDB lineage: Bacteria > Actinomycetota > Actinomycetes > Mycobacteriales > Jatrophihabitantaceae > Jatrophihabitans_A. The sequence continues at coordinate 4,125 of JAOPUY010000463.1, forward strand.
TCAGCTCGTCGAGTTGGGTGCGGCTGACCGTCGTCGACGGCGGCGCGGCTTCCGCGGCCCCGGCGTCGAACCCGTTGGCGGCCAAGACCCCGGGGTAAGGCGGCAGTCCCAGCACGAGGGGCTCATCAGCTGTTTGCTCCGCATCCGCGATTGGCTCGCCGGCCGCGCCGGAGGCATAGCCGGCTCGAAAGCGCGTGTACACCGAGGTGTCCACCTTCAGCCAGCCATAGCCGGGCAATGGCGGCAGGTGAAACGCGTCGGTGCTCTCGAGGACGACGGACGACTCGGCCTCGGAGAAAGTCCGCAAGCCGAGGCGATAGGACAGGTAGGTGTCGAGTCCGCGGAGCTTGCCCGACTCGATGCGCTGGGAGGACAACAGCAAGTGCACGCCGATGGATCGTCCGATCCGGCCGATGGTGAGGAAGAGCTCGATGAAGTCGTCCTTGGCCGTGATGAGCTCGCCGAACTCGTCGATGGCCACCAGCAGATGCGGCATCGGCGGCAATTCTGGACGCTGCTCGCGGAGCTTTCGGTACTGCGCGATGCCGGCGACGTTGCCCGCGTCTTTGAGCAGTCGCTGCCGACGGATCACCTCGCCGGCCAGGCTGGCGTGGGCCCGTTCGATCAAGGAGGGATCGTCGGCCAGATTGTCGATCAGGCCGGCGACGTGCGGCAGGCCGGCGAACGGGGCGAAGGCCGCGCCGCCCTTGTAGTCCACCAAGACGAGCGCGACGTCGTCCGGGCTGTGGGTCGCGACCAGGCCGGCGACGAGCGTGCGGAGCAGTTCTGATTTGCCGGAGCCGGTCGCGCCGACGCACAGTCCGTGCGGACCCATGCCCAGCTCAGCCGATTCCTTCAGGTCGAGCAGGACGGCCGCGCCGTTGTCGTCCACGCCGATCGGGATTCGCAGGAAGTCGCGTGCGGACCGCGGCGGCCAGGACGTCAACGCGCCGAAGCCGTCGGGGGAGTCAAAGCCCAGCAGCGTCGCAGTGTCGACCGCTCCGACCTGGGCCTGCTCGGCCAGGCTCGTGCGAGACAGCCGCAGCGGAGCCAACGAGCGGGCCAGGCCGTCGAGGACAGCCGCGGGCAGGTCATCGGCCACCCCTCGCTGGGCCGACGAGGCGCGGCGGCCGCCGCCGAGCACCTCGACGGCCACCGCTGTCTCCGATGATTCCGTCTCGGGCGGTCCTGTCTCGAGCGACGCTGTTTCAGGCGATTCCGAACCAGGCGATTCGGGGCCGACGGTGATCCGGACCGCGGTGTCGCTGGGCTCGTGCAGCCGGTCGGACACCAGGTGCAGGATCGTCAGGCCAGCGGCGGACGGCGTCAACAAGGCGTCGGGCAACGGTAGCGGCGGCGAGACGCCCTCGCGGGAGTCGACCACGATCAGCAGCCGCTTCGAAAGCGCGCCGGGGTCGGTCGCCGCGAGGTTCCGCCGGGCTTCGGCGGCGAGGTGGGCCCGCGCGGCCAAGTCGGCGGCGAGCAGTTGCGCCAACCCGGCGGCGTCGGGACTGACTCGGGCCGCGCCCAGGGGTCCGTCCCGCAAGTCGGGTTCGACCAGGTGGGGGAGCCAACTGAGGAAGCTCCAGTCGGCGATGCGCTCCGGTGGGCAGATCAGCGCCAGGGCCACATCGTCCGGCGCGTGAAAGGACGCCGCCTGTGCGATGAGGCTCCGCGCCACTCGCATGGTTTCCGCGCGCGGACCGACTAGGGCGACATTGCCCACCCGGTCGAGCGCCGCGGTCAGCGGCGAGCCGGCGCTCGCTGAGTAGCGCGCGGCGACCCGCTGCGCCTCCGAGCGCATGAACGGATCGGTGGGTTGCACGGGTGTTCCCTGGTCGGGCACGGACAGGGCGCGCCACTCGAGGGTGCCGACGCCGACCCGGAGCGTCAAGAAGTCCTGATCAGTCCGTCGCCGTTCCCACAGCCGAGCCGGATCGGCGATCAGGCTCGCCAGCATGGCGGGATCGGGATGCGCGCTGAGCGCGGCCTCGCGCTGAGCGGCCTCCTCGGCTCGGAGCTGCTCCGACAACTCCTCCAAGTAGTCCAGATAGCGTTCGCGGTGCAGCCGTCGGCTCCGATTGGCCTGCCCACGCTGGCCGAACATCATGGCCAGGCCGGCCACAATGGCCAGCACCAAGACCACCACACCGACCGCGACCAAGGCCGGGCTGCGACGCAAGGTCACCATCATGCCCATGGAGGAGACGGCTCCGACCAACGGCAGCAGCGTTTGCAGGGCCGCCCCACCGGTCCGTCCGTCCGGCAGGATAGGCGGCGCGGCCAGTTCGAGCGGCGCTGGCCGCGCGCTCGGGTGGACCGCCCGCGCTGGCCGGTGCACCATTCGGATGGTCATTGCGCGTGACTCCGGGCAGCGTCCAGCACGGCCGCGCCCAGACGGAGAGCGGCCAGCCGGGTCCGGGGATCCCAACGGACGTGCTCAGTCAAGCCGAGCGCCAACGCGGGATCATGGGCGAGTGAGAGGACGTCGAAAGCGGCGGGCCGCAATTGCCACACGGCAGCCGACAACTTGAGCTGTGTCCTGAGACCGGTTACCCGTGGACGCGGATGGTTGAGCATGAGAATCACCCGACCGGCAAAGGCCGACTCGTCGTCCGAGCGGAGCTTGGCCAGGAACTCGAGCGCGGCCGGAAGCGTCGCCGCGTCGGCTAGCGTGACGACGCAGAGGGCATCGAGGCCGTCCAGGTTCAACCGACCAGCGCCGAAGTCCTCGACCGCGGCGGCTGCGGCCGGCGTGCGGTTCGAGTGGGCGCGGAGGATCAGCCTCGTCACCGTGGTGGCGCCGCTGCCTGGCTGAACCGCTGCGACGCCGACCCGGGGCCCGTGGCGGGAGAACGCGTTCAGCCGCCGATCGAGCTCCCGCAGCTCGCGGGCGTCCCGAGTCGAATGGGGGCCAACCAAGCGACCGAGTGCGCGTGCCTGCTCGGCCGCCTTGAGCCACGGCTCGGGTTGCGCTCGCCGGGGCCGGCGCGGCTCGACCGTCGGCTTGGGCGTTGCTGGCTTGGCTGTCGGTGGTTCGGCGGTCGGTGGGTTGGGAGTTGGCGGCTCGGGAGCCGGGGCTGGAACAGCGGGCATCGTCAGCTCACCTCAGAACGTGTGCAGAAGTCTGTCGTAAACGCCGAAGACGCCCAGCAGTGACGGGATCAGGGCGATGACGGCGACGGCCTCCAGCCGATCACCCAGCTGGCGCAGGCGCACCTGAAGGTGGGCCGACGGTCGCCAGAGCAGCGCGGCCACGCTCAGCGCCGTGAGCCCGACGGTGATCGCGGTCGACCCGGTCAGGCCACCGGTCCGAGCCGACCAGCCGATCAGCGCCGAGGCAGCGATAGCCGTTCCGGCCACGGCCAATGGCGCGACCTCAGGGGTCAGCGGGAAGGCGCGGGACCGCAGCACGAGCGCGGCGGCGGCGACCGCAGCCAACGTCACCGGCCAGGCAAGGGAATTGGCCGCCAGCAGCCCGCCGCTCACCCCGGCCAACAACGCTAGAGCGACGGTGGTGGCGGTCAAGGTCTCATGGGCCCGGCCGATCGTGCGGTGGACGACCGGTCGGCGGACGGCGTTTCCGGCCGACCGACTGTCATCCAAACTCGACAAGCCCGAGACGACGACGGCCCATCGCGGCAGAGCGCCGACGGCGACCACCGCGGCGACGGCGATCACGGCGTCGGCCTCGGAGCCGGTGACGCCCAGGTGGGCGAGGCTCCACCAGGCGCCCGAGCCCACCGCGCCGACCACCGCGCCGACGCCCGTTCCGGCGGCGCGCCACACTCCGGCGACCACGAGGACGCCCAACCACCCGATCACCAGACCCAGGCCGAGGCGGTCGCGCACCGCCCAGCTGTGATCGTCAGCCAGCAGTTGCGCGCTTGTGTTCGCTAACGTCGCGGCCGAGACCGCGGCAACGGTCGATGGCCAGCGGTGGTCGAGCCGAGCGCTGAGAGCCGCGACGGCCAGCAGCAGCCCGGCCGCGACCCAGAGGGCGATCGGGGCAGCGCCGAGCGACGCCGGCGAGCGGGCGACCTCGATGCCGATCATGGCTGGGCCGATCGCCGCGACGGTCACGGCGAACAGCCTCCGGGACTTCCCGCCGAACCGGTCGCGGCGATGGTCGAGATCCTCGGCGACCTCCTCGGTGAGGTCGTTGACCACCGGCGCCGGCGGCGGCCGTTCCCCCGAGAGCAGCTGCAGAATCGCGCCGTCGGCAATGTCGTTGTCCCCGAGGGTGGTCGCCGGGCTGAGCTCTGCACCGGTTGACGTCACCAACGCCATCAACCGCGGGCCGGATGGCTCCCGCAGCAGGCGGGCGATCTCGGGCAGCAGGGTGCCAATCGCTTGGCCCGAGGCCAAGGCGACGTCGGCTTGGGTGTGACGGCCGAGCACGGTGACCCGGCAATACCGGTCCTCGACGACGCTAGCCCCGCCTGACCGGCCGTTCACCGGGCCGCTCCCGTCGCTGCGGCGGGGGTTACGGCCGTCAACGAGGCCGCTGATGACAGGTGAAAGTGCTCGCGGACTAAAGAGGTCCCAGCGCAGCTGGCACCGGCCAGTGCCGCCACCATGAGGCCGACCAGCAGCCGCCGCACGTTGTTGTTCAGGGTGCGTCGGGCGGCGAGCGATCCGTGGACGAAGGCGTCGCCCAGTCGTATCCGGCGTACTCGGACCGACTCGAGAAGTTGGGTGTCGAGGTCTCTAGCCATGATGCGTTTCTTTCGTGGTCAGTGGCTCCGGCAGTTGGCGCTGGAGCTGGTCGGAGCCGGTCGCGGCCGCGACCCGCTCGGGTCCGAGGTGGCGCACTAGCTGGCCGAGTTCCTGCCAGCCCTGGCCCTGTGATGCGGCTGCGCCTTCGCCGAGGGTCCACAGCAGCGAGGGGACGCGTTCCCGCCCGACCCGTTGCGGGGGCCGAACCGGGGCGGACTCCAAGCAGTCCAGTCCGAGCTCGCGGACGGCCCGGGGGCCGAACAACACAGCGATGGGCGTGCTGGGGTGCGGAGGTCCGAATTCGGTTGTCAGATCGGCCGGACCGAGGCGGCGGTGCACGAGGGCGAAGGCGACGGTCGTGTCGGCGGTCAGCCCCGCCAGCGTCTGCATCAAGCCGTCGCGGGTGGCGTGCGGTTCGGCCCGGGTGACGGCGACGAAGTCCTCGTCGACGCCCCGCTGCGTCCTCGTTGCCCTCAGTTGGGCCGCGAACGGCCGGATGTTGTGGTGGCCGACGACGGCGAGCACGGTGGGATCGGGCATCGCCCGACGCACCTCGGTGGTCAGGTTCGCTCGGTTCCACTGCTGATCGACCGGCTCGCCGAGACCCCAGCCCGTGGGTGGCGCGCCGGTGAGCGCTTGAGCTAGGCGCTCGACCGACCGGCCTAATTCGGTACCCGCCGCAGCTCGGTGGTGCACCGTCGCCGACACCACGAATTGCTCGACCAACGGCGGCGCTTGGTCTCGCCGCGGTTGATTGGCCGCGCTTGGTCGAGGCCCGATCGCGGGGGTCGGGACAGGCTCGTCGGCCGGGTCCAGTAACTCAGCGGAAAGTCCGTCGAAAAATTCACCCTCTATTTCAACCACCCACCGCATGCCCCACTGAGTAAGCATCATCGTCACAGCCAGTGACAGCCGAGAGTGCGCTGCGGTCAGCAGAATGAGCGGCCGGCCGGTCTGCGCGGCCGCCCGCGCACGGGCGGTCAGAGCGTCCGAGCGGTAGACGATGTCGCGGTCACTGCGGTAGGCGAGCCGCGGCTGGTTAGCGGCCGACTTCGCGCTCGGTGATCGAGGCTGGAGCCGCCGCCGGGCAGAACTCTCATAGCTAGCAGCTGGTTTCGTCCACAGTTCCGCGAAATCGCCCGCGCGGCGCTCTGCGCTCTGATCTAATCGGCCCCGTTCCATAAAAGCAGCGTCTCATATCTTCAGGCCCAATAAGTGCGAATCGAGATATTGGTATGAAGCGCTCGGAACGTTCAAGTGACCAGACCGCCCGACAGACAAGGGGAACTCGATGGGGCGCTATGACATGGGAGCGGCGACGCTCACCACGCTACGTAAGCAGACCGGCAGCTCGAACCAGGATCTCGGATCGCTGGTCAAGAAGTTGATCAACGACGCCGAGCCGCTGGAAGGAAAGTTCAACGGCGCCGGCAAGGCCGCGTTCGACGGTTTCAAGGCGCGGGCGGATCAGATCTCGGCCGACTTGAACGGGGCGTTGGCCTCGATTCTGTCCGGCCAGGGCGGCATGGACACCGCCTTCCAGAGCGGCGAGCAGGACATGGTGTCCTCGACGAACTCCGTCCAGGGCGCCGCCAACTTCGATGCCGCGCGCTTCGGCGCGCGCTGAGACGGGTAGGGAACAGAACATGGGAACGCTAGATCGCCGCAGTTTCGACACCGCCGCCTCGGGCCAGGCTCAGGCCAACATCGCCGCCACCGCGGCCCAGTTGGAAGCGCTGATCTCGAGCCGCGACGCCCAGGTCAAGCAGGCCATGGCCGACTTCGCCGCCGACGGTGTCTCGGAGGAGTACCACGGCAAAGAGGTGCAGTGGAACCGCGCCGCGTCCGAGGTCCGCCAGATCATCGCGTTGGTCAAGACCTCTTTGCAGCGCAACGACGAAAGCGCCGGCACCGCCTTGGCCCAAGCCAAGTCGGCTGTCGCCGGCATCGGCTGAGGACTTTCGCTCCTCGTTCGTGGCCGGAGTGGCGCGGCCTTCTCGGTCGCGCCACGGCCGGCCCATGCGCCATGCCTTTGAGAGGGGGAGACGGTGGCGAAGTGGGACATTGAGCCGTCTGGGGTTCGGGCGGTGCTCGTGAGAGTTCAAGGGCACGCGGAGGAGCTCAACGCGGCGCTGCAATCCTTTGGCGCCGATATCGAGTCCGCCGCGCAGGGATCGCAGAGCCAGCCGATCACCTCGGCGCTCGGCGATTTCCTCGCCGCCAGCGAAGGAAAGCTGGCTCGGATGACCGGGCTGATTTCGGCGGCCGAGGACGGTGCGGTCAAGGCGACGCTGGCTTATCTGAATGGCGATGAGCAGATGGCGGCCAACGCCCAGAGCGCGGCCGTGGCGGTTGGCAACTCGCCGGTCGGCAAGTCGGCGGCGGCGCTGGCCAGGCTGGGAATGGGCTGATGTCGCAGCTCGTGGACCCCGGGCAGATCCCACAGGTCGGAACGGGGATCGAGTGGGTTGAGACGGTCGCGGGCTGGTTGCAGACCGACGCCATCCGGATCCGCGCGGCGGGGACGGATGTGACGGCCGCGTGGTCAGGTCTGGCCGGGGTCTATCACGCGCCCGAGGCGGCGGAGCTAGTCGCGGCGCTGAGTCCGGTGGCCGTGCTGGCCGACCAGTTCGGCGCCGACGTGCTGGTCGTCGCGGCGGCGTTGAGTCAGTTCGCCGAGACTGTGGCGCCATTGCGGTCTCGGCTGCTCAATGCTCAGTACGACGCGAATTCTCTTCGAACCAGGGCGATGGCGACCGACCATTGGGATCGCCACGCGGACATGGTGGCGGAGAACAATCGCCTGGTCTGGGAGGTGGACGCTGCGTTCACGGCGTTCCTGGACGCCGAACGGCGCTGCGCGAACACCATCGAGGGTCTGGTGGGCGGGGCGTCCTGGCACGCGGGGGACCCGTCGAAGGACGCGCGGGCCAACGGTCCGGCGTCGATACCCGACAACGCGGCAACCCCCTGGGGCGCGCCGGCCAAGCTGCATAGGTCGTGCGTGCAGGCCTCCGTCGAGGCGGCGTCTGCGTTTAATCCGTTGAGGCCGAACGCTGGTGTGGGTCAGGGCGAGTGGGACGCGATCACCGGCATGGCGGCCGGGGCCTGGCAGATGGTCGACGTCGTGGACCCGGCCAGGTTCAGGGCGACGTGGTCTCAGATCGGGGTGCTGGCGACGCCGCTGGGGGGCCAGCGCACTGCCGAAGCGTGGTTGGGTGTCGGGAAGGGGATGATCAGTTGGGACGAGTGGTCCACCACCCCGTCGGGTGCTGCTGGCGGCGCGCTTATCAACGTCGGTTCTCTCTTTCTGCCCGGGGCCGGCGAGGTCGGCGGAGCGGCGAAGATCGCAGAGGGCACCGGCGACGCGGCTCGGTTCGCGGACGCGGCGAAGGTGGCCGAGGCGGAGCGCGTCGCGTCCGAGCTGGAAGCCGCTACCGTTGCCGAACTCCAGTTCACTGAAGAGCTTGTGGGTCGCGACCTCGCGGCGCTGGAGGGGATGCCGAGGGCGGAGGACCTGGACAACCTCCTCAGGAACAAGTTCGGTGACCTAGAGGGCGCGAACAGCCCGGTCAACCAACTCGAGGACAAGCTCGCGAAATCTGCGGCCGAGGCGAAAGCCCCCGCCCAAGCCAGCACAAGCCCAGACAGTGTCAGGCGCTCCGCTTCAGGTTCGGGAAACTCCGGACCCA
>JAOPUY010000182.1 GCA_025963265.1 Frankiales bacterium
AAGAAGCACTTCGAACGGGGGTTGTGACATATGTGTGACACCTCGACCCAAGTCCGCGGGCATGCAAAAGGCCCCGGACCACTGGGAGTCAGTGATTCCGGGGCCTGCGTTGGTGCGCCCGGCAGGATTCGAACCTGCAACCTCTTGATCCGTAGTCAAGTGCTCTATCCGTTGAGCTACGGGCGCCGTGGAACCGAAGCGTGACTCTACCGGGTGCCGCCCAGCGGCTCCAAAACGGCCCAGCCGCCCCAACCGGACGGGCGAGAAGAGACCGGAAACGACTGTCGCCCCAGCCGATTTCGACCGGGGCGACAGCTTGGCGGAGGCTCGGGGATTTGAACCCCGGATGGGCTTGAGACCCAAACCGCATTAGCAGTGCGGCGCCATAGACCGGACTAGGCGAAGCCTCCTTCGACGTCCGCTACGCCCCGAGGGGCGCATCAGCCATCAGCCGCACAGCCTACTGGTCGCCCCCACGGACAACCAAAGCCCCCCGCCGCACCAAGCTGGACGGAGCCAAGCCGCACCAAGCCGAGCCACACAGTTACGCGCACGAGACTCCTGGCCGCAGCGACCAGACCCGAGAGCCCGTGCGCGAACGCAAAGAGCGCTACGGCCGGCCGAGCAGGCGGCGCAGCCGGTGCGGCCGGGTGATGAAGGCCTCGGCCTCCAACGCCGCCACCGCGATCCGCGGCAAGTCCCGCGGCGAGGGGTAGGACAGGAACCGCGGCTCCCAGTCCGGCCGGAACTTCACGTTGAACCGGTAGAGCGTCTCGATCTGCCACCACCGGCTGGCGAAGACCAGCACCCAGCGCCAGGCCCGCAGGATCGGCCCGGCGCCGATCTTCTCGCCCCGCTCCAGCGCGTCCCGGAACACTGCGAAGTTCAACGACACCCGGACGATGCCCAGCTGCGCCGCCCCCTGCTGGATCACCTGCACGATCATGAACTCGTTCAAGCCGTTGTCGGCGGATTTGTCCCTCCGCATCAGGTCCAGCGACAACCCGTCCGGACCCCACGGGACGAAGTGCAGCAACCCCCGCAAGACGCCGTCCTGAGTGGCGGTGGCCAGCACGCAGTCGCCGTCGGCCGGATCGCCGAGCCGGGACAGCGCCATCGAGAAGCCGCGCTCGACCGCGTCGCCGCGCCAGGCGACCGCGACCCGCTCCAACTCCACGAACTCGGCCGCGGAGACGTCGCGGGCCCGACGCAGCTGCACCTCATAGCCGGCCCGCTGCACCCGGGTGCAGGCCTGGCGGACGCCCCGCATCGGACGACCCTCCAGTGAGAAATCCTCCGGGTAGACCACGGCCTCGTCGCCCAGCTCCAGCGCCGAGAGGTCCGCCTCCCGGTTGAACACCGTGGCGCCCTGCTCGCTGCAGCCAATGACCGCCGGCACCCAGCCGTATTCGCTGACCTGCTTCAGGTACTCGGCGATGGCGCCCGGCCAGGCATCGGGTTCGCCGATGGGATCGCCCGAGACTAGGAACACCCCGTTGACCACCCGGCCGGTGATCGCGGCTTTGCCGGTCGGCGACCAGACCACCCGCTTCTCCCGCCGCAGGGCGAAGTAGCCCAACGAGTCCCGCTGGCCCTGCTTGGCCAACAGCGCGCGCAGTTGCGTCTCGTCATTGGCGCTCAAGCCGGCTTTAGGCTCGGCCGCCCGCAGCATCAGCAGCACGACGGCGGCCAACGTCAGCAGCGAGAACGCCCCGAGCGTGGCGTGCACGATGTCTTGGAAGCGCTCGTGGTCGGCTCGGTAGTGCACCGGCCCGTCGACGCCGACCAGTCCGCACAACACCTCCTGCACCCGCTGCCAGAGGGTCGGCGGGACGGCGAACCGGTCGTCGCCGCCCAGCTCCAGCAGCAAGATCCCCCACACGAAGGCCACCAGCTCGAACTGGACGGCCACCTTGACCGCGACCCAGCGCGAGACCGGATCGGCCTTGGCTTTGAAGCGGCTGCCGGTGGTGGCCAGCAAGACGAACAGGACGAAGCTCACGCCAGCCGCGATGAAAGTGCCGTTGCCGAGGTGGCCGATGATCAGCAGCGCGTAGATGACCAGCGCGCCGATCCAGGCCCGCCGCTTACGCCGCCGCAGCATCGTCCCGATCCGCCAGAGCAGCAGCCCGGACACCGCCAGCAGCGAGACCGCGCCGGCCGACAACGCCACCGGTAGGTAATCATGCACCTGCTCCAGCCGCCCGCGCTCACGCGGGAGCAGCGCCACCACGAGGTTCAGAAAACCGGTGATCGAGGTGACGGTGGCGACGATGCCCGGCACCCGGTCGTAGTAATCCCGACCGAATCTCGAGCTCGCGAACCGGCCGGGCGGCTCGTCCGCCTTCTCCAGGGTCTTGCTGGCGAACCCGTCCGCCCGGTCCTCCGACTCCATGCACTCCACTCCGATGGATCGTCCAGGCCGACCTTCTCGCCCCATGGTGCACTACCGCGACCTGAGAATGTCCCATGCGCGAGCCGAAACCTCAGGACGGGTCAGCGGGGCGTCGCCGGGCTCGTCGCCGCGGCCAGCAGCCGCGCGGCGTACGCCGCCGCACCGGGTGGCCGCAGGTGCAGGCCGTCCTCGTAGAACCAGCCGCTGTTGCCGTTGGAGACCGCGTACCAGTCGAGCACGACGACGTTCGCGAACTGCTTGGCCACTCGCTTGATGGTGTCGTTGTTCGGCCCTTGCCAGTCCCGCGGCACCCGATCGGTCAGCAACACCACCCGCTGGCTGCTCTTGAGGGCCTGCAGGGTGGCCGAGAGGTCGGACGGACGGATGATGCCGTTGTTGCCGGTGTGAATGACGACGACCGGGCTGAGCGCGCCGGCCGCCAGATCAGATCGGACCTCCTGCAACGTCACGTAGGGCTGACGGCCCTCGACCGCGTGCACCTGGCTGTGCGGGAAGGCCGCGTTGATCGCTGGCTGCGCGCCGAGCATCACCGAATCGCCGTAGGCCGTGATCGCCGGTGGCGCTGTCTTACGCGAAGGCGAAGGCGACGGCGACCCCGTTGGCTTGGGCGCGGTCACGGCTGACGACCTGGCCGTCGACGGAGCCGTCGACGGGTTGGCCGCGGGCGCGCTCGGCCGCGCCGTCGGGCTGGTCCCGGAACCGACCAAGGGGGTGGCAGACACCGACGCGCCTAAAGAAATCGATCCGGCCCCGCTGGGCGCGGTGAAGGCCCGCGCTGGCAGCGGCCGGTGCAACGGCGCCGAGCTCTCCCGCTCAGCCCCGCTCAGCCCGTCGCCGCGGAACGGCGTGCCGGCGCCGTCGGCCGCGACCAAGGTGGACGCCTCGGCCGGTCGGGAGTCCGTTCCGGGCACAGCGACAGCCACCAGCAGCACCGTGGCCAACGCGGTCAACCCGGCGAGCCGCGGCACCAGCCGCCGGCTGGGGCGGGGCGAGGCCAGCCCCAGCGCCTCCGCCTGCTTGCGGTCCGCGCGTTCGGACAGCCAGCGGGTGCCGCGGCTGCGCAGTGGCTTCTCGACTAGCGCGTAGCTCGCGGTGGCCAGCGCGACCGGCACGACGATCCGGACGAGGCCGGCCAGCACCGGGTTGGCCGGCAGATCCACTCCCGGCCGGGTCACGACGACGACCGGCCAGTGCCAGAGGTAGATCGAGTAGGACCGGTCCCCCAGCCAGCGCAGCGGGCGGACGTCGAGCAGCCGGCCGAGGTGGCTGCCCACCCGCGTCACCGTCGACACCGCCAACACGGCCAGCACCGCGACCAGGCCGAAGCCGCCCCGGTACAACGGCTCGGAGAACTCGTTGACGTTCAGCGCGATCAGCGCGAGCGCGCTCAGCCCGGCGAGTCCGACCAGGTCGGTCACCCACCGGCGGAACCGCCAGCTTCGCTTGGGTCGAAACTCCATCCGCTCGGCCAACGCGCCCATCGCCGCGCCGGCCAGCAACCCCATCGAGTGGGTGTCCGTGCCGAAGTAGACCCGGGTCGAGTCGGCCTCGAACGGCACGCCCTGTCGGATGGCGATGACCGCCATCAGGGCAGTCGAGGCGAGCGCGCCCACCCCGGCCGTCACCGCGACGACCCCGAACCGCCGACGGGTCCGGGTGAGCAGGATCAGGACGATCGGCCAGAGCAGGTAAAACTGCTCCTCAATGGCCAGCGACCACAGGTGCTCGAGCATCGGCGGACGCCCAGAGGCGACGAAGTAGGACTGGTGCGAGCCGATCGACCACCAGTTGCCGACGTACCCCAGGCTGGACAGCACCGAGCCGCGCAAGGTCGCCAGCTCGTCGCGCCAGATGCACGCCGAGGCGACGGTCACCGCGACCAGCAGGGCGAGCAGCGCCGGGAACAGCCGGATGGCCCGGCGCAGGTAGAACTGGAGCAGGTTCAGCCGGCCGGTGTTGCCCACCTCGGCCAGGAGCAGCCGGGTGATGAGGTACCCGCTGATGACGAAGAAGAGGTCCACGCCAAGGAAGCCCCCGGGCAGCCAGTCAGGGTCGGCGTGGAAGACCACGACCGCCGCCACCGCCAGAGCCCGCAGGCCATCCAGTCCCGACAGCCTCTTGCGCAACACAACAACACATCCGTTTCGTAGCCGAACCGGATGTTTTCATTGACCGAGCGACCGAGCGGGGAGGCCACGCCGAGGGGCGCCGAGCTGGCATCGGGCTGGCATCGAGCGGGCCGTGGTCGTCCGGGACGTTCCGGAGCCTTCAGCGGCTCAGCACTCGATGACGTTGACCGCCAAGCCGCCGCGCGAGGTCTCCTTGTACTTGGCCTTCATGTCGGCGCCGGTCTCGCGCATCGTCTTGATGACCTTGTCCAGGCTGACGACGTGGGTGCCGTCGCCGCGCAGCGCGATCCGAGCGGCGTTGATCGCCTTGACCGCGGCCATCGCGTTGCGCTCGATGCAGGGCACTTGGACCAGCCCGCCCACCGGATCGCAGGTCAGGCCGAGGTTGTGCTCCATCCCGATCTCGGCCGCGTTCTCGACTTGGGTCGGCGTCCCGCCCAGCACCTCGCAGAGCGCTCCCGCGGCCATCGAGCAGGCTGAGCCCACCTCGCCTTGGCAGCCGACTTCGGCCCCGGAGATGGAGGCGTTCTGCTTGTACAGCACGCCGATCGCGCCGGCGGCGAGCAGAAAGCGGACCACTCCCTCCTCGCTCGCCCCGGGCACGAACCGTCGGTAGTAGTGCAGCACCGCCGGGATGACGCCGGCCGCGCCGATGGCGGCGCCCATGAGGAAGCCCTCTCCGGACGCGTGCGCGACGAGCTGATGGGTGAAGTCGCGGTACGGGCCGGAGAAGAAGTCCGCCGTCCCGGGGTGGCCGTGGACGAACGTGGCGAC
>JAOPUY010000507.1 GCA_025963265.1 Frankiales bacterium
CGAAGCAGCCATCGCCGCGGGTCAGCCCGAGGTCATCAGCGCCCAACACCGGCTCGGGACCGGCGATGACTCCAAGCCCCAACACAGCCACTGCCCGATTTATCACGCGGCCGAGCTTAACCTGGCCATCCCTCCTACGATGGGAGGATCATGGCTCACACTCACCTGCCCGCGCCGGACTCGACGGCGCTCGCCGCCCGGCTGCGCGAGCGGGGCATGCGGATGACCCCCCAGCGGCTGAGCGTTATGGACGCCGTGACCCGACTTGAGCACGCCACCCCGGAGCAGGTGGCCGAAGCCGTCCCCGGCGTCGATCTGACCACGGTCTACCGGACGTTGGAGACGCTCGAGCAAATCGGACTGCTGTCGCACACCCACCTAGGACACGGGGCCGCGTCCTACCGGCTGGCCAACGATGACCACATCCACGTCGTCTGCCATCGCTGCGAGACGGTGATCGACGCCCCGGCCGGCCTGGCCGACCAGCTCGCGGGTCAGCTTCTGCAACAACGCGGCTTCCGCCTCGACAAGTCGCACTTCACGGTCTTCGGCACCTGCGCCGATTGCCTCGCCTCACAGACTGCAGAGGAACTACATGACTGAATACCGCTCGCCGTTGCTCCAGTGGACCGGCGCGGTCGAGGCTCAGGGCCCGGATGCGGGGACCGCCTGGCACTACGGCGACCCGTTGGGCGAGCAGCGCCGGGCCGAGCTCGGCGCCGGGCTCATCGACCGGTCCAACCGCGATGTGCTGATCGTGCCCGGCCCCGACCGGTTGGCCTGGCTGCACGCGATCACGTCCCAGCACGTCGCCCAGTTGGCCGACGGCGAATCCACCCAGAACCTCGTGCTGAGCCCGAACGGGCACGTCGAGCAGCACTGGAACCTCACCGAGTTCAGCGCAGGCGCCGCCGACAGCGACGACGGCGCGGTCTGGATCGACACCGAGCCGCACGCGGCCGAGGAGGTGCTGGGCTACCTGCTGAAAATGCGCGTCCTCAAGCGGGTCGAGCCCGCCGTCGTGACGGCCGACTTCGCCGTCCTGACGCTGATCGGCCCACGCTCGCTGGATGTCCTAGGCCGGGCCGGGTTGGCGGTGCCGGGCGCAACCGCGGTCAAGCTGGAACCGGCCGGGTTCGTCCGGCGCCGGCCCGACGGCGGCGCCGATCTGATCCTGCCGCGCGATCAACTGGAAGCTATCGCGAACCTGCTCGTCGAGGCCGGCGCGAGCCCGCTGGGCAGTTGGGGGGCCGAGGCCCTGCGCATCGCCCGGCGCGAACCGCGGCTGAACTTCGAGACCGATCACCGCACGATCCCGCACGAGGTCTCCTGGATCGGAGCGGCCGTCCACCTCGACAAGGGGTGCTACCGCGGCCAGGAGACGGTGGCCCGCGTCCAGAATCTCGGCAAGCCGCCGCGGCGGCTGGTGCTGTTGCATCTGTCCGGCGACTCCGAGCAGTTGCCGGCCAGCGGCACGCCGGTCGAACGGGACGGGCGCGCGGTCGGCTTCATCGGAACGGCGGCCTACCACCACGAGCTCGGCCCCATCGCCCTAGCCGTCCTCAAGCGTGGCGTCGGCGGATCGGATCAGCTCCTCGCCGGCGCTCACTCGGCGGCAGTGGACAGCGCGGACTCCGAAGCGGTGCCGGTGCCGGGCTTCGCCGGTCACGCCGGGCCGGCCCAGACCACCGCCTAGCCCCGGCTCGGGCCGCCCCGGGCTCAGGCCATCGCCGAGGGATCCTCCTCGAAGTGAACGCCCAACTGGTCTAGCGCCGTGGTCAGCACCCGCTGCACCGACCGGGTGTCGGACAAGGGCATCACCGAGCTCTCGAGCTGACCGGCCCGCAGGCATTCGGTCACCTCGATCAGCTCGTGAGCGTAACCGGCGCCGAGTGGGAGATCGGTGATCGGCCGGGGGTCTTCGCCTTGCCGGTGCAGCACTATCGACTTGGGGTGATGGAAGCGCGGGAGCACGTCGATCCAGCCCTCGCTGCCGTACACCCGGGCGTGGCCGGGCATCGGGCTGTGCAGCGAGCACATCAACGTCGCGGTCGCCCCGCCACCGAACTCGACCAGCAGGCTGGCCGCCGCGTCGACCCCGGACGGCTCGAGGGAGCCCTTGGCGGTGACCGAGATCGGTTCGCCCAGGATCATCTGCGCGAAGTTCACCAGGTAGACGCCCAAGTCCAGGATCGCGCCGCCGCCGAGCTCATGGGCGAAGACCCGGTCGGTCCGGTCGAAGGTCCGCACCACGCCCAGATCAGCCTGCACGGATTGGACCGCGCCGATCAGTCCGTCCTCGATCAGGCGTCGGGTCCGCACGATCGCCGGCTGAAAGCGGGTCCACATCGCCTCCATCGCGAACACCCCGCTGGTCTGGGCTTGATCGATCAACGCCTCGGTCCCGGCCAGGGTCGCGGTGAACGCCTTCTCGACCAGCACCGCCTTGCCGGCCAGCAATGCGGCGCGCCCGATGGCCAGATGCTGCGGGTGGGGTGTGGCGATGTAGACGGCGTCGAGGTCATCGGCGGCGATCAGCTCCGCGTAGGAGCCGTAAGCCCGCTCGATGCCGTGCGCCGCGGCGAAGGCCGCGGCGCGCTCGGCCGACCGCGAGGCGACGGCGAGCAAGATCGCGTTCGGGGTATGGGCGAAGTCGCCGACCAGGGCGCTCGCGATTCGGCCGGGGCCGACGATCCCCCAACGCACGGCCGGTGCTGACACGGCGGCTCCTCGTCCTTCGTGGCGGCGACTCCGGATGATCGGAGTGGGCCTGCTGTCGCCCCGACGCTACCCGGCTCAGCCGCCGCCGCGCCCGCCAAAGGCGCCGCCTCCGAACGTGCCGGCGCCGCCCAGGCCGCCGGTCGTCCCGCCCACTCCGAGCCGCCGGGTGGCGGTCGAGGTCGTGTTGCTCGACGGGATCGGCGTCTTGAGGTTGGCCAACACGATCTGCTCCCCAGCCTTCAGGCCGGACAGGATCTGGGTGCGATCGGAGTCGCTGGCCCCGATCGTGACCGGGGTGAGCACCTCCTTGCCCTTGGTCAGCACCGAGACTGTGTGCAGGGTGCCCAGCGCGCGGACCGCCGAGCTGGGCACGGTGAGCACTCCCTTGACCGACGCGATGTCGATGGCGACCGAGGCGCCCGATCCCTCGAACAGCTGACTCTTGGTCGGGTTGAGCACCACCGTGACCGGATAGGTCGCGCTTGATCCGGTGGAGCTGCTGAGCATCGCGATGGACGCGACCTTGCCCGTCAACGGCGTGTTCAGCCCGTCGACCGAGACGCTGACCGACTGACCCACCTTCACGGTGTCGATGTCGCTCAGCCCGATGGCCGTGCTCACCTGCTCCGGCCCCGAGCCGATGACGGTGATCACGGCGGAGGAGGACGAGGCGCTCACGCTCTTGCCGGCGGTGATGCCGACGGCGGCCACGGTGCCCGCGATGGGGCTCGTCAGCGTGGCCTGCTTGATGTTCTGCTGAGCGACGGCGAGGTTGGCACTGGCCGCGTCCAGCTGCGCTTGGTCGGCCGCCAGCTGCTCGGCGGTCGGCGGGGTCGCGGCCGCTGAGCTGCGACCCGCGGACGAGTCGGCGCCGCTGGTCGTCCGCGAGCCGCCGGTGGTGCCGCTGCCGCTGGACTGGCTGCCCGCGGAGGTCCGGGTGTCAGCCTGGCTGGAGCCACCGGACTGGCCGCCGGTGCCGGTCTTGTTGCCCGCGCTGCCGGCGGCGGACTTGTTCGAGCTCGCGGTCGAGGTCGTGGCGGCTGCGGCGGCCGCCTTGTCGAGCGCCGCCAAGTCGGCGGTGAGCTTACTTTCGGCCTTTTGCAGCGTGGCGATGTCGGTCGCGGCGTCCTGGGTGCTCGGCGCCGTGCCGATGGTGGCTAGGCACTGAGCGGCGCCGGTCGTGGCGGCCGGTGCGGTGGTAGACGAGGTCGCGGCGGGAGCCGCGCCGGTCGTCGTCGCGGTCGAGGGGCCGGCTGATGGGCTGGTGGTGCTCGCTTGCGGGCTGACGGCCGGAGGCGCCGTCGTACTGCTTTCGGCCAGGTCGCTGGAGCAGGCTTTCAGCGCCGCGGTCGCCGCGTTGAGATCGGCGTCGAGTCGCTTCTGGTCGCCGATCACGGCCTGCTGATCCCGGGTGACCGACGCGCCGAGCGCGGTCAGCGAGCTCGAGCCGGAGCTGGGCTTGCCGCCGCCGGAGGACTTGCCGCCCGTCGGCGCCGCCTCGGTCACCGAGTCGCTGGTCAGCACCGCCTCGGTGGATCCGACCGCGTCAGTCGACAGGCCGGGCGAGCGAACGGCCGAGTTCGTCGCCGTCGTCGCCGTGCTGTCCGTGCTGGCTGTGGTGGTGGCCGTCGGATCGGCCTGGCTGGCCTCGTCGCTGGCCAAAGTCTGCTGCGAGCTGGCGACGGTGGCAGTGTCCGCGGCCACGGTCTGGGCCAGCGCCGTGGTGGACAGACTGGCCACGGTCTCCCCGGCGCTGACGTGCTGGCCGAGCGCGACCTTGACCGAGCCGACGGTGCCGCTGACCGGGAAGGCGATCGTGGCCTGGTTGACCGCCGACACCGAGCCGATCTCGGTCAGCGTTTGGTTGACCGAACCGGTCGTCACGGTGGCCAGTCGGTATTCGGGGCCGGAGCCACCGGTCATCGCCACCGCGACTCCGCTGCCCAACCCGGCGACGACGAGAACGGCGACCACCGTGAGGGCCAGCCGGCGCCGCCTCA
>JAOPUY010000539.1 GCA_025963265.1 Frankiales bacterium
AGAAGATGGTTCAGAGCGACAAGGTCTTCGCGATCATCGAGATCTCGGCCAGCTACTACGGCGCGCAGAACTTCCTGCTGAAAGAAGGCGTCCCGGTGGTCGGCGGCGGCTTCGACAGCCTGCTCTGGACCGATCCCAAGAACACCAATCTCTTCGACGTGGTCGGCGTGACCAACTACGCCGATGTGCCGGTGGCGACGGGACAATTCTTCAAGTCCCAGGGCGTCACCAAGTGCGCCGCGGTCGGCTATGAGAGCTCCTCGAGCTCAACTGCGAGCGTCAAGGCGTTCAACAAGTCGTGCACCCTCGCCGGCATGACCCCGGTCTTCACCCAGAACGTGCCGTTCGGCAGCACCGACATGGGCGCGATCGCGTTGAAGATCAAGGCGGCGGGCGCGGACGGGCTGTTCTACTCCACGGTGCCCAACACGGCGTTCGCGTTGAACGCCGCGCTGCGGCAGCTTGGGGTGACGCTGAAGGTGGCCTCGTTGCCGACCGGCTATGGCGGCGACCTGCTGCAGTCCTCGGCCGCCGTGACGGCGGCCCAGGGTGACTACTTCAGCACCGTCGGCCTGCCGGCCGAGGCGAACACGCCGGCCACCCAGAAGCGCGCGGCTGACCTGGCTGCGGTTGGAGTGACCGGTCCGCCCACCTTTGCCGAGCAAGAGGCCTACCTAGCCACCAGCGGGTTCGTGTTCGGACTTAAGGCCGCGGGCGCCAACCCGACGCGGGAGAAGTTCTCGACCACCCTGCGGGCGGTCACCGACTTCGACGCCGACGGCCTGCTCGCCCCGCAGAAGGTCAGTTTCTCCAACTACCGGCCGAGCACGGTGTGCAGTTACTTCGTCCAGCTCGAAGGGTCCACCTTCAAGAACGTCACCGGCTCGCCGTTCTGCGGCGGGGTCGTGCCGCTGAACGGGTAGCGTCACCGAACTTCGCACCACGTCAGGGCGGCGGGCCGGGGCTAACCCCCCGGCCCGCTGCCGTGCGCGGCCCTGTCAACCGCGGGTGTTAATCGCGACTAGGCAACTGCCTAGACAACCGCCTAGACAACCGCCTAGATAACGGGCAGGGCAAGGGCCAGCACCACCGGTTGCTCGGTGCCGGGCCACGTTCCGAGGAGTGTGTCGGCCGCACCGATGGAGATCTCGTCCTGCAGGCTTCGCCGGACGGTCAACTCCAGCCCGGCGGTTCGGATCGTCGTTGCGACGCCGCTCGTGCTGACCGTCGGTGCGCTGAGGTCGGGCACTGCCCTGCCCGAGCGTCCGCTGCCAGCGACTCGGGTGGTGGCCGCGCGGGACCGGAATGCGCCGTCGTCCCCGGCGACCTGCAGCTCAGCCTGTTGGCCGCCAGTCAGGATCGCGCTCGCCAGCGCGGCGAGGTAGACCGGATCGAAGCAGCCGTCGTAGATCCATCGCTGGCCTAGGACCGAGTGGTGCATCGTCCCGACGAGAGCGCTTTCGGCCCCCGGCAGCGGCGCGCTCCGGTAGGTCAGCGGCACCTGGAGCACTCGCCCAGCGGCCGAGCGCAGGAGGTGGGTCTCGACTCCGACCTCGCCGGCCGGATCATCGAACCGGTAGGCGCCCGCCGGCGAGTTGCTGTCCGTCCCCCACCACGGCTGACTCGGTCCCCAGGAGTTGAGAAGTTCGGTCTTGGTCGGGGTGAGTTCCGCTTGATAGATGAGAGCCATAACTGAAACGGTAGCGCCGCCCTAGGCGTCGAGGTCGAACCCTGGCCGCGGTGGGTAATTCTCGAAGTATCACGACCGGTGACGCATTCCTTGCGCCGGGATCGATCGCGTTGGGTTCGAACTGCGCCGGGTCGGTCGGGCATTGAGCCGCGTTTGCAAGAAAAATCTTGAGTCCCGGACTGATTGTTATCAGTCGTTATCAAAGTGTCGTTGACATCACTGTGATAGCCATCATAACGTCGTCCCTACCGAAGGGCTTCGACACAATCGATGCGGCCCGACACCGTAAGCGAAAACGGCCATGCGCGCCTGCGCATGGCCGATCACGGCATCCCTCTGAGCACCATTGCACCTCACCGCCGCTGGCGGCGAGGTCAGTGGCGTTCAGGCATATCCGAAAGGTTGACGAATGCGCAAAAGTGTCTTGGTAGCCGCCGTCGCGGCGGTCACTCTGGTGACCGGCTTGACCGCGTGCAGCTCCTCCAAGAGTTCCGACTCGTCCGGAGGCGGTAGCGGATCGACCTCGTCCGCTA
The DNA here is from genome assembly GCA_025963265.1 of Frankiales bacterium. Taxonomy (GTDB): domain Bacteria; phylum Actinomycetota; class Actinomycetes; order Mycobacteriales; family Jatrophihabitantaceae; genus Jatrophihabitans_A. The sequence goes on from JAOPUY010000539.1 coordinate 2,224, forward strand.
GCGGCGGAACGATCAAGATCGGCGTCCTGAGCGACCTGACCGGCCCGGCGTCATCCGGCTTCGTGACGGCGGAAAAGGGCATCAAGGCCTACGTGAACGGCGTGAATGCCGCCGGTGGTATCAACGGCCAGAAGATCTCCTACGTCATGGGTGACACCCAGTCGACGGCCGCTGGAGCGCTGACCGCGACGCAGAAGATGGTGCAGAGCGACAAGGTCTTCGCCATCGTCGAGGTGTCATCGGACGCCTACGGCGCGCAGCCGTACCTGCTCAAGCAGGGCATCCCGATGATCGGCGGCGGTTTCGACAGCCCGCTCTGGAGCGATCCGAAGCAGACCAACCTCTTTAACTCGGTCGGCGTCACCAACTACTCGCAGGTGCCCCTGGCCAACGGTCAATTCTTTAAGTCCCAAGGCGTCACCAAGTGCGGCTCGATCGGCTACGAGAGCTCGGTCAGCTCTGCGACCAGCGTCAAGGCGTTCAACCAGGCCTGCACCATCGCCGGCATGAAGGCGGCCTTCACCCAGAACGTGCCCTTCGGCAGCACCGACATGGGCGCCATCGCGCTGAAGATCAAGGCAGCGGGCGTGGACGGGCTTTTCTACTCGACCGTTCCCAACACGGCGTTCGCGCTCAACGCGGCGCTGCGTCAGATCGGCGTCACCCTCAAGGTGGCCTCGCTGCCGACCGGCTACGGATCGGACCTGCTTGAGTCCTCAGCCGCGGTCACCGCGGCCCAGGGCGACTTCTTCAGCACTGTCGGTCTGCCGGCCGAGGCGAACACCCCGGCCACCCAGAAGCGTGCCGCTGACCTGGCCGCCGTCGGAGTCACCGGACCGCCGACCTTCGCCGAGCAAGAGGCCTACGTGGCGATGAGCGCGTTCGCCGCCGGCCTCAAGGCGGCCGGGGCCAACCCGACGCGGGAGAAGTTCTCGACCTCGCTGCGGGCGATCACCGATTTCGACGCGGACGTATTGCTAGCACCGCAGAAGATCAGCTTCAGCAACTTCAACCCGTCGCAGGTGTGTTACTACTACGTCCAGCTCGAGGGAACCACCTTCAAGAACGTCACCGGCTCGCCGTTCTGCGCCGGAGTCGTGCCCCTGAGCTAGGGCTTGTCTCGCGGCTTGACCCAGCTTGACCCAGCGTGACCTCAGTGCGGCCGGAGGGCCAGGGAGCAGTCCCTGGCCCTCCGTTCTGCGTCCCGGGTCTGCGTGGCAATCCCATGCGCAATCTCGTCGATCGCCGAAAAAATTCGAAACGTATATCGCGCGAGCGGCGAGTCTCGCTCACTTGACGCTGCTCTGGTCGAGTCAGAACTATCACCGCGCCCCGCGTGGCCCACGCGGCTGATTCCGAAGAAGGCTTGTGTTTTAAGCCTAATCCCCCGAGCGAGCCGCCTTTCGCAACGCAGCGGCCGGGCCCGCTGCCGCCTCGAGACTGAACCATCGTCCAAAAACTCTGCACCTACTTCATAGAAAAGTTCACCGTTCATGGACACGATTTGGGCGGTAGTTTTCAAACTATCGTTGACACCACTGTGAGGGGCACCATAACGTCCTCCTAGCCGCTGGCCTCGACCCAACGAAGCGGCCGTCGTTCGAATCGCAATAGACCTCGCGCTCCTGCGCGAGGTCTATTCGCGGCACCCTCCGAACGCCGTCGGACCGCACCGCACCCGCGGCCAGGATCGATGGTGTTCGCCCCAGAATTGAAAGGTTGACGAATGCGCAAAAGAGTCCTGGTAGCTGCCGCCGCGGCGGTCACTCTGGTGACCGGCTTGACCGCGTGCAGCTCCTCGAAGAGCTCCGACTCCGGTGGTTCCAACCCCGGCTCGACCTCGGCGACGAGCGGCACCATCAAGATCGGCATCCTGACCGACTTGACCGGGCCGGCGTCATCCGGCTTCGTGACGACGGAGAAGGGCATCAAGGCCTACGTCAACGCCCTGAACGCCGCCGGCGGCGTCAACGGTCAGAAGATCTCCTACGTGATGGGGGACTCCACTTCGACCGCGGCCGGCGCGCTGACCGTGACGCAGAAGATGGTGCAGAGCGACAAGGTCTTCGCCATCGTCGAGGTGTCGACGGTGGCCTACGGCGCGCAGCCGTACCTGCTCAAGCAAGGGATCCCGATGATCGGCGGCGGTTTCGACAGCCTGCTGTGGACGGACCCGAAGCAGACCAACCTGTTCGACTCGGTCGGCGTGACCAATTACTCGAAGGTGCCGCTGGCTGAGGGTCAGTTCTTCAAGTCCCAGGGCGTCACCAAGTGCGGCGCGATCGGTTATGAGAGCTCGGTCAGCTCGGCGACCAGCGTCAAGGCGTTCAACAAGTCGTGCACCATCGCGGGCCTGCAGAGCGCCTTCACTCAGAACGTGCCCTTCGGCAGCACCGACATGGGTGCGGTCGCCTTGAAGATCAAGGCAGCGGGGGTGGACGGGCTCTTCTACTCCACCGTGCCCAACACGGCGTTCGCGCTCAACGCGGCGCTGCGCCAGCTCGGCGTCACGCTCAAGGTGGCCTCGCTGCCGACCGGCTACGGCGGCGACCTGCTTGAGTCCTCGGCCGCGGTCACCGCGGCTCAGGGCGACTTCTTCACCACGGTCGGTCTGCCGGCCGAGGCCAACACCGCGGCCACCCAGAAGCGTGCGGCTGACCTGGCTGCCGTTGGAGTCACGGGTCCGCCGACCTTCGCGGAGCAGCACGCCTACATCGGCGTGAGCGCGTTCGTCGCGGGGCTGAAGGCCGCCGGGGCCAACCCGAGCCGCGAGAAGTTCTCGACCGCGCTTCGGGCGGTCAACGACTTCGACGGTGACGGCTTGCTCGCGCCGCAGAAGGTCAGCTTCAGCGACTTCGATCCGGCGCAGGTCTGCAACTACTACGTCCAGCTCGAGGGATCCACCTTCAAGAACGTCACCGGGTCGCCGTTCTGCGCCGGTGTCGTCCCGCTGACCAGCTAGGGCCTAGCCCGTCATCGGTTCGACCAGCTGATCCTGGGAGGGTTGCGGAGCATTCCGCGCCCCTCCCAGCGGCGTTCGGCGGCGGGCCGATTGGCCGGGGTTTCAGCCGACGAGCTTGGCGCGCAACCGGGCGGTGTCCTGCTGGGACCAGCCGCGCGCGGCCAGCCAGCCGTCCAGGCCGCCCGGCTGATCCCGCAGCGTCTGCAAGACCAGCTCGATCACGTGGGCCTTCGGAGCCTTGAGCGCGATTGGCTCATCGGCATCAGCATTTGCACCGGCGTCGGGCTCGGCGCCGGCGTCAGCATCAGTATCAGCATTTGCACCGGCTGGCGGAGCTGCCTTCGGCTGGCGGTAGGTTCCGCTGCGGCCCAGCAACCGGTTGACGTCGTCGATCCGTTGCTCACTGGCGGCAAAGTCGGCCGCGATGGCATCCGGGCGGACGCCGACCAGACTCAGCGCGAGCGCCACCACCAACCCGGTGCGGTCCTTGCCGGCTGCGCAATGGACCACGGTGGATCCCGCCGGCTCGGCGAACGCCTGCAACGCCGCGACCACCGAGTCCGAGCGGGTGTCGAGCAACATCAGGTAGCTGTTGGCGAGGGGGTTGTCGGTGACCGGCGGGGCCGAGCGATCACTGCCCGGGAACAGCGCTCGGCGGTCGACCTCGGGCGGTCCGCCGGCGCCGGTCACTTCGTCGCGCACCGCGCCGGAGTCGGGTAGCAGCGAGAGATGGTGAATGACCACCGACGTCTGCGTGTGCAGTGGGCCGGGCCCCTCGCGGGCGACCTCGACGTCCGAGCGCAAGTCGACCACCCGGCGCACTCCGAGGTCGACCAGCAGATGCCGCTGATCATCGGCCGTGAGGTGCTGCAGGTTGGCCGAGCGGATCAGGGCGCCCGACCGGGTGAGCCGGCCGTCGACCGTGGGCAGCCCGCCCAGGTCGCGAGCATTCGCCCCACCGCTCAGCTCGACCCAGAGCGGTGCACTCACGGCGGGCTCAAGCATTCGGAATCGTCAGGCCCCGTAGGCAGAACTGCACCAGGTGGTCGCAGTCCGCGGCGCTGGGCGCAGTGCCCAATCGCAGGTGCCGCTGCAGAGTTCCGAACACAGCCTCGCCAAGGACGTCCGCGTCGCGCTCGGGCTCAGCGCTGCCGGCGCGGGTGATCGGATCCAGCAGGAGGCTCCGCAGCAGCGGAGGCAGCCGAGACCCCTCATCGTCGGCGCCGCGGACGATCTGCAGGTTCACCGCGACGCTCTGCCGCGCGGCCTGCCGGGCCGTCACCTGGGTGAGCACCCCGCGGATCCACGCCTCGATCTGCTTGCGCGGGTCGGTCTCTTTCGCGGTCTGATGCTCGAGGTAGTCGTGGACCCGGATGATGCCGCGTTGCAGCACCGCCCGCATCAGGTCGTCTTTGCCCGCGAAGTAGCGGTAGAAGGCCTGATTGGACGTGCCGGCCTCGGTGACGATGTCAGCCACCCGCGGCGCCGCCGGCGCGACCCGCTCGGCCACCCGTAGGGCCGCGTCCAGGATCGCCTCGACCACGCGGGTGGCGTCGTCTCGCAGCTTGGCCAGCGCGCGGTCGACGGCGGCTCGCACCGTGCTCGAGGCCTCTTCGACTGTCACCCAGCCAGTATGCCGTTCCGGAGAATCTTCGTCCACTTGAGACAGAACGTTGACTCTGACAGCGAAGAATCCTATTCTCAGATCGGCCGGGGGCACCCTGGCGTCGAGTTCTCGGGAGTGCGCAGATGAGTTATGTGGACCAACTGTTCGATCTGACCGACCGGGTGGTGATCATCACCGGCGGCAGCCGAGGCCTGGGCCGCGAGATGGCGTTCGGCTGCGCGCGCGCCGGCGCGGACGTCGTGATCGCCAGCCGCAAGCTGGACAACTGCATCACCACCGCGAAGGAAATCGAGGCCGAGACCGGCCGTGCCGCGATGCCGTACGAGTTGCACGTCGGTCGCTGGGCCCAGATCGAGCCATTTGTCGACGCGGTCTATGACCGGTTCGGCAAAGTCGACGTGCTGATCAACAACGCCGGCATGTCGCCGGTCTACGACAAGCTCTCCGACGTCTCCGAGCAGATGTTCGACAGCGTCGTGAATCTCAACTTCAAAGGCCCGTTTCGGCTATCGGTGCTCGTCGGCGAGCGGATGGTCGCGGCCGGTCGCGGCTCGATCGTCAACGTCAGCTCCTCGGGCTCCATCCGCTCCGGCCAGTCGATCATCGCCTACGCCGGGGCCAAAGCGGCCCTGAACTCGATGTCTGAGGGCCTGGCCCAGGCGTTCGGGCCGAACGTGCGGGTCAACACCTTGATGTCGGGCACGATGATGACCGACGTCTCCAAGGCGTGGGACCTCGACGCGACGCGGGCCGGAGCCAAGCGATTCGCCCTGCAACGGATCGGCGAGCCGACCGAGGTCGTGGGCACCGCGCTGTACTTGGCCTCCGACGCGTCCAGCTACACCACCAGCGCCACCATCCGGGTCGACGGCGGCATTCCGTAGACCACGCGCCGCTCACCCCCCGCTACCCGCTCCTTCAGGAAAGAGGACAGCCATGACCTGGGATTTCTCCGTCGAGCCCGAGTTCCAAGAGCTGCTTGACTGGGCCGAGACCTTCGTGACCCAAAAGTGCTACAAGCTCGACCTGCTCTGGCGTCACGACACCTACAAGCCGCTCACCGATCAGCAGCGGGCCATCGTCGACCCGATGAAGCAGGAAGTCCGCGACCACAAACTCTGGGCCTGCCATCTTGGTCCGGAGCTCGGTGGCCAGGGCTACGGTCAGCTGAAGCTGGCGATGCTGAACGAGATCCTGGGCAAGTCGACCTGGGCCCCGCGGATCTTCGGAACCCAAGCCCCAGACACCGGAAACGCCGAGATCATCGCGCATTACGGGACGCCCGAGCAGAAGGAGGCCTACCTCAAGCCGTTGCTCGAGGGCGAGATCGTCTCCTGCTTCTCGATGACCGAGCCCCAGGGCGGGGCCGACCCCGGCGTGTTCACGTGCGCGGCGACCCGGGACGGCGACGAATGGGTCATCAACGGCGAGAAGTTCTTCTCCTCCAATGCCCGCTGGGCGACCTTCTTCATCGTCATGGCCGTGACCAACCCGGACGCGCCGGTGAACAAGCGGATGTCGATGTTCCTGGTTCCGGCCGACACCCCGGGCATCAACATCGTCCGCAACCTGGGCACCATCGGCGAGCCGGAGGGCGAGGGCACCCACGGCTATATCCGGTATGAGGAGGTCCGCGTTCCGACCACCGCGATGCTCGGCGCGCAAGGCGACGCGTTCGGGGTGGCGCAGACTCGGCTCGGCGGCGGACGGGTGCACCACGCGATGCGCTCGGTCGGCAA
>JAOPUY010000587.1 GCA_025963265.1 Frankiales bacterium
CGAGTGGTCCGTGCGAGTGGTCCGTGCGAGTGGTCCGTGCGAGGGGTGTGCGGGGGTGCAGCCTGGGTCGGTCAGTCCGCCGCCGTGGCTCCGCTGGGGGCGGACCCACGGCGACGGGCCAACAAGCCTTAGCCGGCCGAGAGCTTCGACACGATCAAGCTGTTGGGGTTGGAGACGGTGTGGGCGTCCGCGACCCCCTTGAGCCAGGTCTGGCCGACCACGAAGTCGGAGATGTTGGCCAGGTTCAGCCAGCACCCGCTGGCCGAGGCGCTCTGCGCGGCGTCGGAGAAGGTCTGATCCGATCCCGTCGCCAGGCCCTTGGCGATCAGCGCGGTGGTGGCCGGGTCTGAGCAGCCGAGGTAGTTCAAACCGCCGTCCGCGTCGAAGCTGATGTGGGCCCAGGTGTAGGGCGGCGGGGCGTCCGGCCAGCCGGTGGTGGCGAACAGGTCCGGCGCGCCCTTCTGATTGCCGACCCAGCCGAACGTCTCCGAGGTCGGGTAGCTCTGAACCTTGGCCGTCAAGCCGGCCGAGGACAGCTCCGCCGCGATCAGGTTGGCCACCAGCTGGTTGTCGGTGGAGGAGGAGTCATAACCGATGATCAGCGACTTCGTGCTGAGCGATCCGACCATGGCCTTGAGCACGGAGGGGTCATAGGTGATGTTCTGCTGGGCGTATTGGGCGGCCATCATGTTCGCCGGGTACACCTGATCAGCCTTGACGCCTCGGCCGAAGTAGGCCTGCTTGACGATGGCGTCGACGTCGATCGCCTTGAGGATCGCCAGCCGGGTGTCCTTGTTGGCCTCCAGTGGCAGGTGCGGATTGACGTAGAGGTAGTCCGACATCATGGTCGGCAGCGTGTAGCTCGAGTACTTCTTGTTGGTGAGGTAGGACGAGACCGCCGAGGACGGCAGATCGTGGATGATCGCGGCCAGCTGGCCGTTGTTGAACTGCAGCTGCTGGGCCGAGGAGTCGGTGATGACCGGCATCTCGACGGTGGTGAAGTACGGCACTCCGCCCCAGTACTTGTCGTAGGCCTTCATCTCGTACTTGGCCCCGACCTCGGCCTGGGTCAACGTGTAGGCGCCGGTGCCGATGTCGTGGGTCGTGAGGTAGGTCTGGTCGTTGTCCTTGCCCTTGTTGGCCGCCAGCGCCGTCGGGCTCATCATCTTCGGCCCGTACGCCGCCGCCATGTAAGCCAGGAAGGAGGAGTTGGCGTGCTTGAGCTTGATGGTCGCGGCGTAGTCGCCTTGGGTGGTGATGGAGGCGATGTCGGTGACCATGTAGGCCGGGCCCTGGTTGACCGCGAGCCGCCGGTCGAAGGACGCCTTGATCGCGGCGGAGGTGAACGGCGTCCCGTCGTGGAAGGTGACGCCCTTGCGCAGTTGGAAGGTGAACGTCTTGTGGTCAGCCGATTCGGTCCAGCTGGTGGCCAGGGCCGGTTCCAGCGTCGGAGTGGCGGTGCCGGTCTTGTAGGTCAGCAGGCCCTCGTAGAGGTTGGTGGTCAGCAGCAGCCCCTGGCCGGCGTAGAACACGTCGGGGTCTGGCGGCTGTCCCGGGTCCTGGAGGAAGGACAGGTGGAGCACGTGATCGGTCGGCGCCGCGTTGCCCGAGCCGCCGCCACCGCCGCTGGCGTTGGTCGAGCCCGACGAGCCGCCCCCGCAGGCGGCGAGGGCCAGTGCGGCGGCCAGGCCGGCCGCCGTGGCGACCACCGCCCGCCGAATAGATCTTCTTGCCATGTCAGACCCCCATTAATTCGTTTGATGTGCTGGATGAACCGTGTCGTGCGAAAGCGTCGATGATCTCGTCCGTTGTCTGCCGTGCGCCGCTTTGCAAGTACTCCATGGCGTCGAGGGAGGCCTCGTGCCGAGCCTGGCTGGAGCCCGCCACGCAGTCCTCCACGACCCGCACGTAGTAGTCGCGCTGGTGCGCGTCAGCGAAGGTGTAGTGCACGCAGACGTCGGTCAGGCCGCCGATGAGCACCAAAGTGGAGGCCTGCAGCCCGCGCAGCACGATGTCGAACTCGGTGCCGATGAAACCGGAATAGCGCCGCTTGACCAGGTGAAACTCGTCCTCGAGGGGAGTGAAGACCAGGTCGGTGCCCGGCGCGCCGTCCACGCAGTGGCGGCCCTCGGCCCCGTCCAGCTCGCGTCCGAAGTCCACCCCGGAGGGCCGGTGCACCTCCTGGAAGTACACGATCGGGATCGAGGCGGCCCGCGCGGCGGCGATGATCCGGCTGGCCTTGGCGATCAGCTCGGAGTAGCCGGGCATGATCTCGATTCCCATCTCCTCGGCGGGCAGCTCGCCGCTCTGTTGGATGTCGACGACGACCAGCACCGGATTGCCTACGAACAAAGGCTGCTTGGGCATTGCTCTCCTTTCTCAGAATCTGCTGGGCGGCGGTGATCGGGCTTGCGCCGGGCTTTGCTCAGGCGTTGATCCGCGGGTCGGCGACGGCCTGCAGGATGTCCACCGTGGTGTTGATGACGACGTAGGCGACGCCGAGCATCAGCGTGACACCGGCGATCGCCGGGAAGTCGGCGACCGGGATGCTCTGCGCGACGTACTGGCCGATGCCCGGCCAGCCGAAGACCTGCTCGACGACCAGGACGCCGGCGAACATCAAGCCGACCTGCAGCCCGGTCATGGACAGCGCGGCGCCGAGGGCATTGCGGAACACGTGCTTGCGCAACACCGCGAGCTCGGACAAGCCCTTGGCTCGCGCGGTCTTGGCGTAGTCGCTGTGCTGATCGGCCAACAAGCTCGAGCGCAGCACCCGGCCGATCGAGACCGCGGGCCCGAGAGCGATCGCCAGCGCCGGCAGGATGAGGTGCTTTATCGCGTCCACCGTCACGTTCAGCTGCCCGTGCAGGATTCCGTCGACGGTAAGGAGTCCGGTCGGCCCGGTCGGGACCGAGCTCAGCCCGGTGCGGCCGTTGGCCGGCAGCCAGCCCAGCTTCTGGTAGAAGAAGATGATGCCGGCGATGCCGAGCAGGAAGGTCGGGGTCGAGGCGCCCACGAGCAGCAGGCCGCGAAACAGGCCCGAGCCGGGCCACTTGAGAATCGTTCCGAAGGCCAACAGCATCGCCAGCGCGATAGCCAGGATGAGGCCGGCCAGCGTGAGCTCGAGCGTGGCCGGCAGGTACTTGCCCAGGTCGGTGGTCACCGGCCGCCGGGTGCGGTAGGAGGTCCCGAGGTTGCCGTGCAGCAAGTCGCCGAGGTAGTGCCAGAACTGCACCGTCACCGGGCGGTCCAGGCCGAGCTCGTGGCGGCGCGCGGCGATTGCGCCGGCCGAGGCCTGCGCGCCGAGCTGGGCGTGCACCGGGTCCAACGGGGAGATGTGCTGCAGGTAGAAGATGACCGCGGCCAACACGACGATGATGGCGATCATCGCGAGGATCCGCTTGCCTAGCAAGGCGATCATAGGATCACTTGCTCCCGTCGAGTAGGTTGCGAACGCTGTCGCCGGCGATGTTTCCCACCAAGGCCAGCACCATGACCGCTAACCCGGGCATCACCGGGACCCACCAGTACTGCAGTAGGTAGCTGAGGTTGCGCGCGCTGTCCGCGCCGAGCTCGGCGGCCGGGGCCGACTGGCCCAGCCCGAGGAAGGACAGCCCGGCCAGGGTCAGGATCAGGTTGCCGATGTCGAGGCTGGCGGTCACGATCGCCGCCGGCACCGCGCCGGGCAGCAGGTGCCGCAAGGCCAGCCGCAGTCGTCCGTTGCCGGCGAGCTTGGCCGCCTCCAAGTGCGGGCGGGCGGCCAGGTTTCGGATCTCGCCGCGGACGATCCGCGCGTAGAACGGCCACCAGACGATCGACACCGCGATCAGCGTGTGGGTGAATCCTGGTC